>CAYYDA010000025.1:0-13743 GCA_964470495.1 uncultured Steroidobacteraceae bacterium
CGACCGGCGGCACGGCCTGCGGCGGCGCGGCGGGACGTGCTGCGGCGCGAGGGACGTTGCGCTGGCGCGCCTTGCGGCTGGCTGCCTTTCCGGCTCGACGGGCCACTGGCAAATACCTCGGCTGTGAGTCTGCGTCGGCGCACGACGTGGTCGGTCGGGCGCCACGGGGCGGCTATGATACCGCCGAATTTCGATGTCCGACCTGAACCGCCTCCTCACCGACAATTTGGCCCTGGCGTTCGGCGTCCTGGGGGCACTGGTGGTGCTCCTCCTCATCGGCTTCATCGTCCAGAGCGCGCGGCTGGGGCGGGCGATCCGAACGTACCGCCTGCTGGTGCGCGACGGCGACAGCGGGACGCTCCACGATCGGCTCGTCGGCAGCGCCGAGCAGGCCGTCAAGGCGACGGAGCGCATGCGCGAGATCGAGAGCATGCACGCGGTCATCGAGCAGCGGTCGCGGCGCAGCCTCCAGCACATCGGCCTCGTCCGGTTCAATCCCTTCGAGGACACCGGATCCGACCAGAGCTTCGCCATCGCCATCCTCGACGATCACCGTGACGGCGTGGTGCTGAGCAGCCTCCACGGCCGAGCGAACACCCGCCTCTTCGCCAAGCCGGTCGCGGATGCGTCCTCGTCGCACAACCTGTCCGAGGAGGAGACGCAGGCGATCCGCATCGCCGTCGAGGGGACCCGGCCGGGGTGACGATCGGGGCGATCGACCCCGAGCAGCGGCGCGTCGCGGAGCGGCTCATCCTCCAGGCATTGCGCCGATTTCATCGCGAGCAGCCGCTGTCGGTCGATCTGCGCATGGACGCGCTGGTGGCCCGGATCACGCGGCTCGCCGCCGTCCGTCCTCCGAGCCGCCACCGCGGTGGAGCTTCGCTCGTGCTCGAGGAGGCGGAGCTGCGTCGCGTGATCGACGACCTCGTCAACGCCGGCGCCCTGGCACGCAGCGGCCGGCGAATTCGCCTCGCCGACGCCGAGCCGAGCATTGACCCGGAGATGGGCGAGCGGGTGGCCCTGCTCATGGCCGGCCTCCGGGCCGCGGGCGCGTCGCCGCCGCGCGTCGAGGGCATCGCCGCGCGTCTTGGGATCCCGCCCGCGGTCATCGATCAGCTACGGGCAGCCGGCCAGCTTCGCCAGATCGCGCCGGGCATCGACTATCCAGCCGAAGTGTGGTCGGCGCTGCGGGCCAAGGTGGAGGGCTTCCCGGGAACCATCACGATCGCCCGGCTTCGCGACGAGCTCCACACCTCCCGCCGCCACGCCGAGGCCATCCTGGCGGCGGTCGGGCAGCGGGAGCACGTGCGAGGCCCGCGTCCCCGGCCGCGACCGCAACGCGATCGACGAGGTGCTCGGTAGTTGGCACCGCGGATGCTTTGGACCCGGGGTACCTGACGTAGGAGCAGTCCGCATCGGCCCGCTTGGTGTGATGCGAGGCGGCTCGACCCTCGTTCTACTGGTGACCGCCGCATGAATGACGACCGCCGCGTGGATGCACGATTGGCCGAGCGAATCCGAGCCGGCGATGCCGGGGCGCTCGGAGAGCTGTACGACCGCTACGCGTCGATCGCGCTGGCGACGGCTCAACGTGTTGTCGGAGGGCGGGATGAAGCGGAGGATGTGGTGCACGATGCGTTCGTTGCGGTCTGGCGAAAGATCGACCGTTTCGACGCGGAACGTGGAGCACTCCGAGGTTGGCTCATGACCGTGGTCCGGAACCGGGCAATCGATCGCGTCCGCGCGCGCCGCACGACGGTCGACGTCGACGATGCCGATGAGCGTTCCCTGCTACGCACAGGCCCGAACCCCACGTCGGACGATGCCCTCCGCCGTGCGGCGGCGGGTGACCTGCGGACTGCGCTGGCCGAGCTGCCGGATGAGCAGCGGCGCGCCGTCGAGCTTGCCTACTTCGAGGGATACACGTACCGAGAGGTCGCCGAGCTGACCGGCGTGCCGGCCGGCACCGCCAACGGCCGGCTTCGCCTCGCGCTCGCGAAGCTGCGCGACTCGCTCAGCGGCTCGACTGCCGGTCCCCTCGGTGCCATCGACGCCACGGCCGGCGGGGAGGCGAACCGATGACGGATCGCATCGCGCTGGAGTGCTCGGCGGTCGATGAGCTTGCCGCCTCCTATGCCCTGGGCGCCGTTGACCCGGGCGAGGACCGCGCCATCAGCATCCACCTGGCGTCGTGCGATCGGCCGCATGCCGAGACACGAGCACTCATCGACGTTGCCATCGTTCTCCCGAGCTCGTTCGAACCGGTGGCGCCGTCTGCTGGGCTGCGGGCGCGCCTGATGGCGACGGTCGCGGAGACGTCACAGGAGCATCGTCCCGCGCCAGCATCGGTCAGGCAGTCGGCCAGCCCTGTCGAAACGCGGCGCCGGGCGTGGTGGCAATCCGGTTGGCAGCCGTCGGCGCTCGCCGCGGTGGGGCTGGCCGCGGCCATCGGCCTCGGCGCCTGGGGACTGACGCTCAACGGCCAGCTCGCGGAGCGTGACGCCGTCCTGCGCGCCATTGCGTCCGCGGATGCCATCTACGAAGCCTCCGGCACGGCCGGCTTCGGCCTGGTGATCGAGTCCGGCGATCAGGCGATGTTCATGGCCGAGGATCTCGCGGACCTGCCATCGGGCCGCCTGTACGAGTTCTGGCTGATCGACGCCGATGGCAACGCGGTGGCCGCGGGAACGCTGACCGAGACCGATGGCCTTGCGCTCGTGACGCTGGAACGCGACCTCGAAGGTGCGACGACGTTCGCGGTTACGGTCGAGACCGAACGCGTCGACCAATCCGTCAACGATCCGGTCCTGGTCGCCGCCATCGAGGCCTAGGGCTTCGCTGTTTCCCGCACGTCGGTGATTCAGACGAGGGACTCCCGCGTATGGGAAGGGTAATCACACGTCGTGATTCGCCTTCACACAGAGGAGACCTCCCTTGCGATCCTGGAAGCCGACGTCACTGCTGCTCGCGGGCCTGATTGCCCTCGCGGCCTGCACGTCCAACGTGGGTACCTCGACCGAGCCGAGCACGGCCGAGTCGACCGCCCCTGAGTCAACCGCGCCGGAGTCGATGGCGCCCATGTCGCCCGACGCGTCGATGGACATGGGCGGCGAGGCCGCCGTCATCGACAGCGACGCGGCCAACCTGCGCACCGACCTCAACTATCTGCTCGGCGAGCACCTGATCCTGGCCGCCAAGGCGACCGGTGCGGCGCTCGACGGCCGGACCGATCAGTTCGAGGCCTACGGTGGCCTCCTGAACACGAATGGCACCGACCTCGGTGGCGCGATCGGCTCCGTCTACGGCCCCGAGGCCGAGGACGAGTGGAACCGCATCTGGAGCGCCCACAACGGGTTCTTCGTCGACTACACCACGGGTGTCGCGACGGATGACGCCGCGCTTGCCGATGGCGCCGTCGAGAACCTGACCACCGTGTACGTCCCGGAGTTCTCTGCATTCCTTGCTGGCGCCACCGGGCTACCCGAGGATGCAATCGCAGGTCTCGTGACCGACCATGTCCTTCAGACGAAGGCCGTCGTCGACGCGCAGGCCGCCGGTGACTGGGAGGCCGCATACGAGGCCATCCGCACCGCCTATGCCCACATGCAGATGATCGGCGACGCGCTTGCGCCGGCGATCGCCGAGGGCAACGAGATCGACGGCGAGGCGATCAACGCCGGCGTCGACTTCCGCGTGGCCCTCAACCAGCTCCTCCAGGAGCACCTCTTCGTGGCCAGCTTCGCCACCGACGCCGCCCTCGGCGCCCGTGACGACGAGTTCGCCGCGGCTGGAGCCGCGCTGAACACGAACGGCACCGACCTTGGCGCTGCCATCGGCGGGCTGTTCGGCACCGAGGCCGAGGATGAGTGGAACCGCATCTGGAGCGCCCACAACGGGTTCTTCGTCGACTACACCACGGGTGTGGCCACCGACGACATGGCCGTGCAGGACCAGGCGGTCTCCGACCTGACCGAGGTCTACGTCCCCGAGTTCAGCGCCTTCCTCGCCGGAGCCACCGGCCTGCCGGAAGACGCCCTCGCGGAGCTCATCACCGAGCACGTCCTCACCACCAAGGCCATCGTCGACGCACAGGGCGCCGGTGATGTAGCCGGTGCGGCCGGTGCCGACCGCGAGGCGGCAATGCACATGCGCATGCTCGGCGACCCGCTGGCCTCCGCGATCGTGGCCGCAATGCCCGACAGCTTCGAATAGCCGAAGCCCTGCCAGCTCGAGGGGCGGTCCGGACAGTCCGGGCCGCCCCTCGTCGTACACGCGAGGATGATTCCCATGCGCACCCGATTCCTGAGCCCGATTCTCCTGCTCGCCCTCGTGGCGTGCTCGGCGTCCGCCGAGAGCGTCGCACCCGCATCGGAGGCCCCGGCCGCCAATGCCCTGGCGGTCAACCTCATGGACTTCATGATCGATCCGAGCGAGCTCGAGGCCGCCGGTCCGACCGTGACGATCGAGGTCACGAGCGACGGCCCGACCCCGCACAACCTGACCGTCCGCGATGGAGCCGGTGAGGTCGTCATGGCGACGGCCGACCTGAGCGCCGGGGACACCGAGACCATCACCGCCGATCTCGAGCCCGGCGACTACACGATCCTGTGTTCGCTCGCCGGCCACGAGAGCCTGGGCATGAGCGGGACGCTGACCGTGACCGCCCCGTGAGGAACGCGACAGACGAGGTGTCCGGTAAGCCGCCGATAACGACGGGGTGAATCGGTCCTCCGCTACCATCGACGACATGCCGCCGGTGGTGCCCGCACCAGATCAGATCCCGTTCTTCGAGGAGCTGGCCGCACCGGTCCGACCCCGCCGGCCGCACCTTCGGGTCCAACCGCCGCTCCTCGCCGACCTGACCGCCCGCCAGCGCAAGGCGGTCACGCACGACACCGGCCCGCTGCTCATCGTGGCGGGCGCCGGCACCGGCAAGACGACGGTCATCACCCGCCGCATCGCCTGGCTCATCGCCGAGAAGCGCGCTCTGCCCTCGGAGATCCTGGCCCTCACCTTCACCGACCGCGCCGCCGCCGAGATGGTCGAGCGCGTGGATCGGCTGGTTCCGTATGGGCACAACGACGCCAGGATCGGCACCTTCCACGCCTTCGGCGACCGGCTGCTGCGGGAGCACGCGCTCGAGGCCGGGCTGTCGGATCGGTCCACCGTGCTCTCGCGCGCCGAGCAGATCATCCTCCTGCGTGAGCACCTGTTCGAGCTGCCGCTGGACCGATACCGGCCGCTCGGGGATCCCACGCGATTCCTGTCGGCGCTGGTGACGCTCATCGGCCGCCTGCGCGACGAGGATATCCCGCCCTCGGCGTACCTCGCCGCGGCCGCAGATTTGGCGCGACGGTCCGCCGAAGCTCCGGAGGACCAGGCCCTCGCGGAGGAGGCAGCGCGGCACGCCGAGCTGGCCGCCGCGTACGACGCCTACGAGCGGATCATGCGCACGACCGATCGGCTCGACTTCGGCGACCAGGTGACGCTGGCGCTGCGGTTGCTGCGCGATAACCCGACGGTGCTGGAGGAGGAGCGGGCGCGCTACCGGTACATCCTGGTCGACGAGTTCCAGGACACCAACCACGCTCAATGGGAGATGGTTCGCCTCCTGGCCGAGCCGCACGGCAACGTGACCGTGGTAGGCGACGACGACCAGAGCATCTACCGCTTCCGGGGTGCGGCGCTCGGCAACATCCTGGGCTTCCGGGCCGCCTACCCGAAGGCGGCGAGCGTCGTGCTCGTCGACAACTACCGCAGCCGGCAGCCGATCCTGGACGCGGCGCATCGGCTCATCGCGCACAACGACCCCGATCGCCTCGAGGCGAGCGAGGGTCTCGACAAGCGCCTGCGGGCGCGCCTGCGATTCGACCGACCCGAGCCCGCCGCCGGACCGATCGAGCTGATCGGGTTCGCCACCGGGTCCGACGAGGCAGATGCGGTGGCCGACCGGATCGGCGCCGCCATCCGTGCCGGACGACGGGCGGGGGAGCACGCCATCCTGGTGCGCGGCAACCGCGACGCCGATGGGTACCTGCGGGCGCTCAACATGGCGCGTATCCCGTGGCGCTTCAGTGGCACCGCCGGCCTCTACCGCCAGCCGGAGGTCCGCGTTCTCATCAGCTTCCTTCGCGCCGTCAACGATCCCGACGACTCGGTCAGCCTGTACGACCTCGCCACCAGCGAGATCTTCGGCCTGGCCGCCGCCGACGTGACCGTTGCGCTCAGCAATGCGCGCCGCCGCCGCAGCAGCCTGGCGGTCGCCCTCGCCGATGCCGTGACGGACCCCGAGCGCTCGCCGTTCAGCCTGCGCGCGATCGAGGTCGTGCAGCGGCTGCTCGGCAGCCTCGAGGCGCATCGGGCAATGAGCACGGAGAAGTCCAGCGGCGAGCTGCTCTATCACTTCATCTCTGCCAGCGGATGGCTGGCGCGGCTGGCGCACGAGGCGCGCGAGACGGGGGAGGAGCGGCTTGCGAACGTGGCGCGCTTCTTCGAGATCGTGCGGCGGCAGGGGAGCCTGCTGCGCGACGACCGGCTGCCCTTCCTGGTGGCCCAGCTCGACACGCTGATCGAGACCGGCGACGACCCCTCCACCGCAGACGTGGACTTCGACGAGGGTGACGCGGTCCACGTGCTGACGTACCACAAGGCCAAGGGCCTCGAGTTCGGCGTCGTCTTCATGGTCGGCCTGGTGGACGACCGGATCCCGGGTCGCGACCGGCGAGACGCGCTCGAGCCGCCCGACGCGCTGCTCAGCGCACCGGCGCCCGACGCCGACCAGCACGTGGCGGAGGAGCGACGGCTCTTCTACGTCGGCATGACCCGCGCGCGGGAGGAGCTCGCGCTGAGCTGGGCCCAGGACTACGGCGGCCGGCGCTCGAAGGTAAGCCGGTTCGTGGTCGAGGCGCTCGACCTCCCGCCGGCAACGCCGCTCGAGACGGTTCGCCCGGCGGTTCTCGAGCAGCTCGCACGGCACCAGTCCTCCCCCACGGCGCCCGCGCCGGCCGGGACCCGGCCGCAGATCGGCGAGCGACCGCTGTCGCTGAGCTACGGGCAGATCAACGACTACCTCGACTGCCCGGCGAAGTATCGCTACGCGCACGTCGTCCGCATCCCGACCCCTGCCTCGCACCAGATGGTCTACGGCCGGGCGCTCCATGCCGCGGTGCAGGCCTACCATCGCCGCCAGCTGGCCGGCGGCGTCATGGAACTGCCCGAGGTGCACGCCGCACTCGACGCGAACTGGGAGTCGGTCGGGTTCCTGACCCGCGAACACGAAGAGGCGCGCCGCGCGGCGGCCCACGAAGCGGTCGAGCGCTTCTGGGAGGCCCAGCAGCGTGATCCGGCGCGGCCCACCGCGGTCGAGCGCGACTTCACCGTCGCCTTCGGGCGCGATCGTCTGCGCGGACGCTACGACCGGATCGACCGTGATGAGGCCGGTCGGGTCGTCGTCACCGACTACAAATCGAGCGACGTGCGTGACCTGGCGACTGCCAACCGCCGGGCGCGCGAGTCGCTCCAGCTGTCGATCTATGCCCTCGCCCACGAGGCCGAATCCGGGTCGCTTCCCGACGAGCTCGCCCTGCACTTCCTCGAGTCCGGCCTGGTCGGCCGCGCCGCGCCGACGGAGAAGCGGCTCGAGAAGGCGCAGGAGCAGCTGACCAGCGCCGCCGAGGGAATCCGCGGACGACGCTTCGAGGCGACGCCGGCCCCTATGCGCTGTGGCTACTGCCCGTTCCGCGAGATCTGCCCCGACGCGTCGCGGTGAGCGGGCGGCATCGGCTGACGGTCGCAGCCCTCTTCCTCGCCGGCATCCTGGCCGTCGTGGTCCTCATGGCGGTTGCGGGTCGCGCGTGCCCCGCGGAGACCGCCACGCAGCCGTGCCCGGACGCGGCGCGCAACCGCGTGGTGGTGGTCACCCTGGCCTCGGTCAGCACCGGGCTGCTGGTGACGCCGTTCGCCTTCCTCGGCGAGGTCATCACCCGACGGCGCATCGTCTATCGTGGCGCGTGGGGTCGTGCCTCGCGGCGCGGCGCCCTGACTGGCCTCGTCGTCGCAACCCTGGCGGGCCTCCGCCTCGGCGGCGCGCTGAGCGTCCCGATCGGTATCTTCGTCATCATCCTCGCCGGCGTGGTCGAGTGGCTCTTCGCCCGGCGGGAGCGCTAGCGCGGAGGAACGCATGTCGACCGGATCACTGGATCGGCTCGGCGAGGCCGTCGAGCGGGTCCTGCCCGATGCGCTGGAGCTCTCGCACCGCGTGCACGCCACACCGGAGATCGCGTACCAGGAGCGCAAGGCCGCCGCGTGGACCTCGGAGCTCATGGCGGGCCACGGGTTCGAGGTCAGCGGGCCGGTAGCCGGCCTGGAAACCGCATTCGTGGCTCGGCGGCCGGGGTCCCGGCCGGGACCGGTCATCGCGCTCCTGGGTGAGTACGACGCGCTGCCCGAGGTCGGGCACGGCTGCGGCCACAACCTCATGTGCTCGTCCAGCGCCGGCGCCGCCATCGCCGCGGTCGGCGCGCTGGGCGACGACTTCGCCGGCGAGATCCGCTTCGTCGGGACGCCCGCCGAGGAGGCGGGCAGCGGCAAGGTGACGATGATCGAGCAGGGCGTCTTCGACGACGTCGACGTGGCGCTCCAGATCCATCCCTCGGATCGGACGAACGCCGAGATCGCGTGCCTGGCGATCGCCGATCTCGATGTCACGTTCCACGGCAAGCTGGCGCACGCCAGCGCCGACCCGTGGCTGGGTCGCAACGCCCTCGACGCGCTCGTGCTGCTCTACACCATGGTGGCCCAGTGGCGGCAGCACCTGAAGCCTCGCGAGCGGGTGCACGGGATCATCACCCACGGCGGCGCGGCACCCAACATCGTGCCGGACCTGACCACCGGGCGCTGGTACCTGCGCACGCCGATCGACGACGACCTCCAGCCGATGATCGACCGATTCGGCGAGATGGCCGCTGCGGCGGCCGCGGCCACGGGGACCACCGTCGAGGTGACCGAGGCTCCGAACCGGATGCGGACGATGCTCAACAACGCGACGCTGCTCGCGACCTGGCGCCGCGAGCTGGAGGCGGCAGGCTGGCAGGACGGGCCGGTCGACATGAACGCGGGCAGCACCGATATGGCGAACGTCAGCCATGAGATTCCGACCATTCACCCCATGATGGCCATCGCCCCGGAGGGCACCCCTGGCCATTCGCGCGAGTTCGCCGAGCACGCCGGCGGCGCGGACGGTGACGCGATGCTGCCGATCGCGATCCGGGTGCTGGCGGCCACGGCCGTCGAGATGGTCGAGCGGCCGGAGCTCGTCGAGCGCGCCTGGGCGGAGCTGACCGCCGCGGGCGGAGGCGGCCGGCGGAGGCAATCCGGCTGAGCGACATCCTCGCCGGCCAACCGGGCGACGCGGAGCTGCTGGCCGAGATCTACGACCTCGAGCACGACGCGATCGACGAGGATCTGGCGTTCTACCGCGAATGGGCGAGACGGTCGCCGGGCAGCGTCATCGACCTCGGCTGCGGATCGGGCCGGCTGTTCGAGCCACTCCTGGCCGGTGGCGCGTCGCGCATCGTCGGGATCGACGGGTCGTCGTCGCTCCTCGCGCGCGCCGCCGCCCGTGTGGAAGCCCACGCCAGCCTGCGCGAGGCACGCGCGCGGGGGCGCATCGACCTCGCGCAGGGCGACGTCCGGGGCGTGCGCCGTACGGACCGCTTCGCGTTGGCGATCCTCGCCGGCGTGCTTTCGCACCTCGACGGTCCCGAGGACGCGCTGCGCGCGCTCAGCGCTGCCCGCCGGCTGCTCGAACCGGACGGGATGCTGATCGTGGACGTGCTCGGCCCCGGCGGTCTGCCCCCGCACGACCTGCCCCTCAGCATCGACTGGGAACGGGCCTGGAGCGATCGGCGCGTCGTGCGAAGGAGCCGGCTCGAGCGTCGGGAGACTCCGGAAGGGCTACGGGTGGCCTACGCCACGCTCACGGACGTCGTTCAGGCCGATGGTACGATAGCGCGGCTGCCGGCCAGCTTCCGGCTCTGGTATCCCTCTGCCGCGGCGCTCGTCGGCCTGGCTGAAGAGGCGGAGCTGGCGGTCCTGGCGGTCTATGGGTCACATGACCTTCAGGCGCTCGACGACGACAGCGAACGCTGCATCATCGTCGCGCGACCGACGGCAGTTCTACCGGAGACGGAGTGAGGCATGGCAGGCGAACAGATCCGGCTCCTCGTGGTGGAGGACGTTCCCCAGGTCGCGTCGCACGTCCGATCGCTCCTGCAGGCGCAGTCGCAGATCAAGATGCTCGACGTCGTCACCGCCGGCGACCGCGCGGTCGGGAGCGTCGCTGAGCTCCACCCCGACGTCGTCATCGTGGACGCGCTGCTCCAGGGCCGCGTCAGCGGCCAGCAGGTCGCCGAGCAGATCCGACGCGCCGATCCCCAGGTCGGGGTCATCATGCTCACGGTTCCGCAGAATCCGGTGCAAGAGGATGCCGAACGCGGCATCGACGCGGTCCTGAAGATGCCGTTCACCGGCTTCGACCTCACCACGCTCATCCGCAAGGTGAGTGAAGCCCGCGCCGTCGAGTCAGCGCGAGCCGGATCGCTGGTGGTCACCCTCTTCAGCCCGAAGGGCGGCGTTGGCCGCACGACGCTGGCCTACAACCTCGCGGTTGCGCTCGGTAAGGAGCACCGGGTCTGCCTGGTCGACGGATCCCTCCAGTTCAGCGACCTGCGCGGGCTGCTGCGCGTGCCGGCGGTGGCGCCAAGCATCGTCAACCTGCCGACCGACCGGATCAAGGAGTCCGACCTCGCCGACGTTGCCTGGCGCGACCCGTCCGGCATCGACATCCTGCTGGCACCCCCGCGCGTCGAGATGGCCGAGATGGTCACCACGAGCGACATCGAGAAGGTCCTCTCGCTGCTGCGTCAGCTGTACGAGTTCGTGATCATCGACACGCGCGCCGCCCTCTCCGACGACGTACTCGTCTTCCTCGACTCGGCCGACCTGATCCTCCAGGTGCTGACCTACGACAGCATGGCCATCCGCAGCCTGGCCATGTCGGCCGAGACCTTCAAGGCCATCGGCTATCCACCCTCGAAGCTCGCGACCATCCTCAACCGCTCCGACGCATCCGGCGGGTTCGACAGGTCCGATGTCGAGCAGGCGCTCGGCGCACGGATCGACTTCGAAGTCGTGTCGGACGGACGGCTCGTGCTCTCCTCGAACAACGAGGGGATCGCATTCGTAGCCTCCAACCCGGAGGCGCCGATCTCGCAGGGGGTGCTCCGCATCGCCGAGTCGCTCGCCGCCCACCTCAAGGGCCGCACGCCCGCCCTGGCGAACCGCTGAGCCGCGACGCGGCTGATCGGCACGACCCCCGCCCGATCGGCGTCTTCGACTCCGGCGTCGGTGGGCTGACCGTCCTCTCGGAGCTGCACCGCCGCCTCCCGCACGAGCCCACCGTCTATCTCGGGGACAACGGTCGTGCGCCCTACGGTCCGCGGCCGGCCGAGGAGGTGCGGCGCTTCACCCTCGAGGCGGCCGACTGGCTCCTCGCCCAGGACGTGAAGCTCCTGGTGCTGGCATGTAATACGGCAACGGCGCGCGCCCTCGACCTGGTCCGCGAGCGCTCGAGCGTCCCGGTCGTCGGCGTGGTTCGGCCGGGGGCGGTCGCCGCAGCCTCCGCGACGCGCAGCGGAACGGTGGCCGTCATCGCCACCGCGGGGACGGTGGAGTCCGGCGCTTACCCGGACGCCATCGTCGAGGCCGCACCGGGCACGCACGTTGCGCAGCTCGCCTGCCCCGAGCTGGTGCCGATGGTCGAGGCCGGCATCCTCGACGGACGCCGCGCCGAGTCCGTGCTGCGCGCCTACCTCGAGCCGCTGCTGGAGGGCACCCCCGGCATCGACACGCTGCTGCTCGGCTGCACGCACTACCCGCTGCTGCGTCCCGTGATCGAGGCCATCGTCGGCGAGCGTGTGAGTGTCGTCGACTCCGCATTCACCACCGCGCTGGCCGTCGAGGATCTCCTCGACGCGCTGGCCGCGCGCGCGGCTCCCGGTGCCGATGCCGCTCATCGCGTCGCGACGACCGGCGAGGTGGACGCGTTCGTGAGGGTTGCATCGCGGCTCTTCGGGGAGCGACTGCCGTCGGTGGAGGCCGCCCGGATCGAGCCTGCGGGCGCCATCCCCTAGACTGGTCCACATGACACGCCATACCGCCCGCCTCGGCGCGGGCATCGTCGTCGGCGGCCTGCTCGCCTTCGGTGCCAGCGTCGCATCGCGCGAGATCATGCGCCGGGCCGGGACCAGCCTGATCGATTGGGATGCGGTGCGAGAGATCGCACACCGCCGGCTCGGGGACGCCGCGGCACCGATTCCGGCCGCCCAGCGGCAAGAGGCCGAGGCCTTCTATCGCGCCACGCTGCTGCGCATCGAGCCGATCGTGGCCGAAGAGATCGGCTCCGAGCTGCCTGCCGCGCTCGAGACGCCGGCCATCGTCGATCGGCTCCAGTGGGTCGACCTCAACCTCGCCACGTTCAAGGTCCTCTTCGAACGGATCGAGAAGACGCTCCTGGCGGCACAGGAGGGCCCGGACACACCGAGCCGGGCCATGTCGCGCTGGGTGAACCGCACCGTTGGCAACCAGCAGCTCGGCTTCATGCTCGCCTTCCTCGGCCGCAAGGTGCTCGGCCAGTACGACGTCAGCCTGCTGGCCGCCGGCCCGGTCCGTGGTCGCCTGCATTTCGTGGAGCCGAACATCGTCGCCACAGCGGCCGCGATGCGCGTGCCCCGCAACGAGTTCCGAACGTTCATCGCGCTTCACGAGGCGACGCACGCCTTCGAGTTCGAGGCCCACGCCTGGCTGCGGCCGTATTTCGCCGGGCTGGTGGCCGAGACGGTCGAGCAGCTGGCCGCCGAGTCCGGTGGGCTGATGGGTCGCGTGCGCGAGGCGGTGTCGGGCGGGGAGGGGCATTGGCTCGAGCGGATCATGACGCCCACGCAGCGCGAGACGTTCAGCCGCACGCAAGCCCTCATGTCGCTGTTGGAGGGCTACTCGAATCACGTCATGAACGCGGCCGGCGCCCGGATCCTGCCCGGCTTCACCGAGCTCCACGACCGCTTCGAGCGGCGTGGCGAGCGGCGCGGGGCACTGGAGCGCGCGATCATGCGGCTCACCGGGCTCGACCTCAAGATGGAGCAGTACGCCGCCGGCGAGCGCTTCGCCGATCGGGTCATCGCCGAGCGCGGGCAGGACTTCCTCAATCGCGTGTGGACCGGGCCGGAGCAGCTTCCGACTCTCGACGAGATCCGTGACCCGGATCGGTGGATCGCGCGCATCGAGGGAGCCACGCCCTGAGCGGGTCGTCACTCACCGTCCTCGCCACCCCGATCCTCGGCGTCCCGCTCTCGCGCGAGCTTGCCGCCCGGATCGAAGCGGTCGACGGCGTGCGATGCGCCCGGATCGCGGCCGACGGCCGCATTCATGGCGACGCGGACGAGACGGCCTTCGAGCAGGCGGAGGTGCTCCTGGTGGGCTCCGTGCCCGCCTCGGTGCTCGACCACATCGTCTCGCGCTCGCCCCGCCTGCGCTGGATCCACTCCGCATCGGCGGGCGTCGACCGGGTCACCACGCCCGCCGTGCGCGAGCGCGGCCTGCTCGTGACGAACGCGCGCGGGGTCTTCAGCCGTCCGATCGCCGAGTACGTGGTGATGATGTCGCTTGCCATCGCCCGGCGGCTGCCCC
>CAYYDA010000026.1:0-13706 GCA_964470495.1 uncultured Steroidobacteraceae bacterium
TATCCGTTCGTGAAGATCACGCTGGGCGAGGACTTCCCGCGCATCGTGCGGACGCGGCGGCTGGTCCGCGACGGGAGCCGCTATTTCGGGCCATACGCATCTGCGAGCAGCGTGGACGAGACCCTCAAGCTGCTGCGCAAGATCTTCCCATTCCGGACCTGCAACCTCGACATCCCCGAGGGCAAGCGGGTGCTGGAGCGGCCCTGCCTTCTGTACTACATCGACCGATGCCAGGGGCCGTGCATCGAGGCCATCCCGAAGCCTGAGTACCGCGCCACGATCGGGCAGATCGTCGACTTCCTCGATGGCAAGCAGGAGCCGATCGCTGCCCAGCTGCGCCAGGTGATGAACGCCAACTCAGAGGCGCTGCGCTACGAGCAGGCGGCCGTCGCGCGCGACAAGCTGCGGGCCGTCGAGCGCACCATGGAACAGCAGAAGATGGCCGCCTTCAGCCGCGCCGAGCACGACGTGATCGGGATGGCGCGCCAGGAGGACCATGCGTGCTTCCAGGTAATGCAGGTGCGCAACGGGAAGCTGATCGGCCGCGAGCACTTCATCGTCGAGGGCGCTCGCGACGTGACCGATGCGGAGGTGCTGGGCTCGTTCCTCCAGCAGTACTACGCCAGCACCGATGCCCTCCCGCGCGCCCTTCTAGTCCCCGTCCTGCCGGCGGAGGCCGATGACCTCGCCACCTATCTGGCCGACCGGCGTGGCGTGCGGGTCACGATCTCCGTCCCGGAGCGTGGCGAGAAGCGCCGCTTGCTCGCCCTCGCGACCCAGAACGCCGTCGAGGCGCTGGAGCGCGAGCGAGCCGAATGGATGGCCGATACCGCCCGGCGAGACGAGGCGCTCAGCGAGCTCGCAGCCGCGCTCGAGCTCTCGCGCGTTCCCGAGCGGATCGAGTGCTACGACATGAGCAACATCCAGGGCACCAGCGCGGTGGGGAGCATGGTCGTCTTCATCGACGGGCGACCCGAGCCGAAGGAGTACCGCCGCTTCCGGATCCGATCGGGCGACACGCCGGACGACTTCCGCATGATGGCCGAGGTGCTCCGCCGTCGATTCAGCCGGGTCGCCAAGCTCCGCGCGGAGACCGGTGCGCTGTCCCTCGATGCGGTGGGCGCCGACGAGGTGCCCGAGGACGACGAGGACACGCGTCCGCGAGAGGCTGGCTGGGCGGTGCCCGACCTCGTGATCGTCGATGGTGGCAAGGGCCAGCTCTCGGCCGCGGTCGGCGTCATGGACGAGCTGTCGATCACCGACGTGCCACTGGCCGGCCTCGCAAAGCGCTTCGAGGAGCTCTACGTGCCCGGCCGGCCCGGCCCGGTCACCCTGCCCCGGCGCTCCCAGGCCCTGTACCTGGTGCAGCGCATCCGTGACGAGGCGCACCGGTTCGCGATCACGTACCACCGCGACGTGCGCGGCAAGCGAGCCCTCCGCAGCGAGCTCGACGACGTGGAAGGCATTGGTCCGGGCCGCAAGAAGGCGCTGCTCAAGCGCTTCGGGTCCGTGCGTCGAATCAGAGAGGCAACCGTGGAGGAAGTCGCGGACACGCCGGGCATCAGCCGCGATCTCGCCGAGCGGCTGAAGGCGCACCTCGTTCGGGAGGGGATGCTCGCGTGAGGCGACTACCCCCGGCAGGGCAGATGCGACGCCATCGGAGTCCATGTGTGCACTCGTGCACTCGTGCAGCACAAACGAGGGCTGATTGGCGAGCTCTTCGCTCAACGGTCGCCATCGGCCCTGGTCGCCATCACCCCCGACCGCGCTATAATCGCGCCGCCCGCCGCTGGTGAAGCGGCGTGTTTCGTGTCCGTGGCATTCAGCGCCCGCACGACATTCCGCACGTTCTGAGGAGCCGACGGCCACAGCATGACCTGGCGTCGCATCGCCCCGTGGGTCATCGGGGCGATCACCCTGCTGGCGATCTTCATCGACCTGCCGCGCACCACGCTCGGCCTCACGTGGCTGCCCGAGGAAGTTGCCGGCATCGAGGTCCGCACCGTCCTTGGTCTCGACCTGCAGGGAGGGCTCCGCGTAACGCTCGAGGCCGAGCCACAGGGCGACGCGGAGATCACGGACGAGGACGTCGCCCTGGCGCGCGACATCATCGAGCGCCGCGTGGCCGGCATCGGTGTCAGCGAGCCGCAGGTTCGCACCGAGACTGCCGGCGACGGCTCACGGCGCATCGTGGTCGAGGTTCCCGGCGTCAGCGACGAGGGCCAGGTCCGCGACCTCGTCGGCTCGACCGGCCAGCTCCAGTTCATCGACCCACTGGGGCAGACGCTGACGCGTGACCAGGATATTCGCCCCCTGCTCGAGGACGGCACGGTCCGCGAGCTCTTCAACGGCAGCCAGATCCAGCAGGGAAGCGTCACCCCCGACACGGATGGGCGCGGTTCGATCGGCGTCTCGTTCAGCCTGCTGCCGGAGGGCAACCAGATCTGGTGCGAATTCACGACCGCGAACGTCACGCGCCCAGGCCCGATCGCGCTGGACGGCCGAATCATCACGACGCCCGAGATCGGTAACCCGATTTGCGCGGGCAGCACGATCATCACGGTCGGCTCCGCGACGCCGGACAACGAGGTCGAGCGCACGAGCCTGTACAACACGCTTCGCTTCGGCGCGCTCCCGCTCTCGCTGACCGAGATCGGCTTCGACGACGTGGATCCGACGCTAGGTGCGGACTTCCTGGTCCAGGCCCTCGTGGCGGGCGGCGTCGGGCTCCTGCTCGTCCTCATCTTCATGGTCGCCTACTACCGGCTGCCAGGCGTGTTGGCAGCGCTGGCGCTCGTCTTCTACACGCTCGTCGTGTACGCCATCTTCCGGCTCATCCACGTGACGCTCACGCTCGCCGGGGTGGCCGCCTTCATCCTCAGCATCGGCATGGCGGTCGATGCCAACATCCTCATCTTCGAGCGCATGAAGGAGGAGATCCGCGCCGGCAAGACGCTGGGCCCTGCGATCGAGGCCGGCTTCAACCGCGCCTGGTCGAGCATCCTCGACTCCAATGTCAGCTCGCTCCTGGTCGCCGGCTGGCTCTACTGGCAGGGCACGACCGTCGTCCGAGGCTTCGCCCTCGTCCTGATCATCGGCGTCCTGGTCAGCATGTTCAGCGCGGTGACGGTCACCCGCACCATGCTCCGCTACGTCACCCGCACGAGCTGGGGCCGCCGCCTCGAGCTCTACCACGTGGAGCGCTAGGCGATGTACGACATCGTCGGCAAGCGCAACCTGTGGTTCGCGATCAGCGCCATCCTGACCATCCCCGGTCTGCTCTTCATCTTCCTCGGCGGGCTGAAGCCATCGATCGACTTCACCGGTGGCACCGAGTGGGAAGTGCGGTACGCCGACCAGCCGTCGGCCGCCGAGATGACGGCTACGCTGGCGGAGCTCGGGTATTCCGACGCGCTCGTCACCGAGCTGTCCGATGGCTACCTCAGGATCCGCACGGAGCCTATCGACCTCGTTCCGGCCCAGACGCCGGCGCCATCGCCTTCTGCATCGGCTTCGGCCTCCACCTCTGCGTCCGCATCGGTGGACTCGTCCGCCAGCGCCGAGCCGTCGCCATCGGGCTCGGCATCAGCCGAGCCATCGGCTCCGCCGTCCTCGTCTCCATCGCCAACGCCGTCTGCTTCGGCGTCCGCATCCGGGTCAGCATCGGCCAGCCCGTCGGCCGAGCCGACTCCGGCCCCGATCGCCGAGGGCACTGAGTTTGCAGCGCTCCAGCAAGAGCTGGAGGACCGATTCGGGCCGGGCGATCCGCGGCTCGTGCGAACGGTCGGCCCGATCATCGGCGCCGAGCTCATCCGCACCTCGGCGATCCTGATCATCGTCGGCGAGATCTTCATTCTCGCTTACCTGTGGATGCGCTTCGGCTTCCGCTTCGGAACGGCCGCCGTGCTCGCGCTGCTCCACGACGTGATCCTCGTCGTCGGCACGTTCGCGATCCTCGGCTACTTCTTCAACGTCGAGTTCGACGCGCTCTTCGTGACCGCGCTCCTGACGATCATCGGCTTCAGCGTGCACGACACGATCGTCGTCTTCGACCGCATCCGCGAGAATCGCGTGCGGCACGCCGGGGAGTCGTTCGGCGCGATCGTCAACCACTCGATCCTCCAGACCGCGGCTCGCTCGATCATCACCGCGCTGACCGTGGCCGTCACGCTCGGGGCGCTCGTCGTGCTCGGGCCGCCGACCATCCGGACCTTCACGCTGGCTCTCCTGCTCGGCGTCGCGAGCGGCACCTACTCGTCGATCTTCAATGCAAGCCAGATCCTGGTGGCCTGGGAGGATTGGGACCGCCGCCGCAAGGCTCGGCAGGGCACCGCCAAGCCGGCCCGCAGCGGCGCACGCTAGGCCGATAACGGAACGGTAAGCCGCCGGCAATCGGCCGCGGGCTACCATGGCAGAGTGATCACTCCGCGCCTGGAATGGCTGCTCCCGGACCCCGTCGCGGAGCCTCCCGTCTTCACCGGCTTCGGCCGTCCCGTGGCCACGCTGCTCGCTCGCCGCGGCTTCGTCGACGACGAGGGACTGCAGCGATTCCTGACCGCCGGTGCCGGCGCTCTGCACGACCTGTCGCGCATGGCCGATGCCGACCTGGCGATCGACCGGATCGACGCGGCCGTGGCCGCCGGCGAGCAGATCGCGATCTGGGGCGACTACGACGCCGATGGGATGACGGCCATCGTCGTGTGGGTGACCGCCCTGCGGCGGCTCGGTGCCGATCCGCTGCGCTACGTTCCGTCGCGCCTGGCCGAGGGATACGGCATGTCGGCCGCCGGCCTGCACGACCTCGCCGGGCGTGGCGTCCGCCTCATCGTCACCTGCGACTGCGGCGTCGGGAACGCCGTTGAGGTGGAGATCGCCAGGTCGCTCGGCATCGACGTCGTCATCACCGATCACCACCTGCCGCCGGCAGTGCTGCCACGCGCCGTGGCTGTCGTCGATCCACATCGGCCTGATTGCGCCTATCCCGATCCCGACCTCACCGGCGCCGGCCTCTCCTACAAGCTGGCCGCGGCGCTGCTGGCGCGCCACGGGATCGACACCGATGGCCTCGCGGCGATCGCCGCCATCGGGACCGTGGCCGACATGGCGCCGATGACCGGCGAGAGCCGCGCGATCGTTCGGCTCGGGCTCGATGAGCTGGCGCGCACGACGCACGCCGGGCTGCGCGCGCTTCTCGCGCGCTCGTGCGAGGCGCCGGGCCAACCGACGGCGCGCGACCTTGCGTTCGGCGTCGTTCCACGCATCAACTCGGCCGGCAGGATCGCCGACGCGGAGCTGTCCATGTCGCTGCTCCTCGAGGAAGACCCGGAGCGTGCCATGCAGCTCGCCGACGAGCTGGAGGCAGTGCACGAGCAGCGACGCGAGATGACCAAGGTGGCGATCGACGGTGCGCGTCTGGCCGCGGCCGCATCGCCGGGTACGCTGGCGCTGATCCTTCGCGATGACGCATGGGCGCCGGGGTTGCTCGGGCTCGTGGCGGGTCGCCTCGCCGACGATCTTGCCCGCCCGGTCGCGGCCGCAGCCCTCGTCGGCGAGGAGGTGCGCGGCTCGGTGCGTGCCCCGGTCGACTTTCACGTCGGGGCCGCGCTCGAGGCTGTCGGCGTCCATCTCACGAAGCGCGGTGGACACGCCGCGGCGGGTGGCTTCAGCGTGGCGCCGGCGACCTGGCCGGCGTTCGTGGCGGCCTTCGGAACCCTGGCCCGTCCGTTCGGCGCCGGATCGGGAGCCGAGCTGCAGCGTCCCGGCCGCCAGGTCGTCGACCTCGTCCTGCCGTCCCGATTCCTGAACTGGCAGCTGGCCGACGAGCTCCTGCGACTGGCGCCGTACGGCCCGGGCCACCTGGAGCCGGTGCTCGCGGTGACGGGCCTCCGAGTGGCGGGCGTGCGACGTATCGGTACGAAGGAGGCGCACGTCTCCTTCCGCATGCTCCGCGGCCTCGAGACCGTCGACGCGATCGCCTTCGGGGTCGATGCCGAGCGCGAGCTCCCCGAGGAGGGGACCGAGCTCGACCTCGTCGGCACGCTGGAGCGCGACGTATTCGGCGGCATGCCCCGCCTGCGCCTGCGGGTGCTCGACTACGCCACAACGGCCGTCAGCCCGCTCGTCGCACGGCGCCTGCCGCCCGTGGAGCTGGCGCGCGCCGGATGACGGCCCCGCTCGAGCGTCTTCGTGCGCGGATCGACGCGCTCGGCGCCCCGCTGTGCATCGGCATCGACCCGCATCCCGACGACCTGCCGGATGGAATGCCGGGGGGCGTGGCCGGGATCGAATCCTTCGCCCGCGGGGTGCTCGAGGCGGCGGTGGGGGAGGCAGCGGCGGTGAAGATCAACGTCGCCTTCTTCGAGGCGCTCGGTTCGGCGGGCTGGCAGGCGCTGGAACGCGTGCGGCGCGACGTCCCGGCCGACGTGCTCTGCATCCTCGACGCCAAGCGCGGCGACATCGGGTCGACCGCGGAGCGCTACGCCGAGGGACTGTTCGGCCAGCTCGAGGCCGACGCGGTCACGCTCTCACCGTACCTCGGCGAAGACGCCATCGAGCCCTTCCTCGCGCACGCCGATCGGCTCGTGTACATCCTGGCCCGCACCAGCAACCCGTCCGCGTCGAGGCTCCAGGAGCTCAGGGTCGACGGCGAGCCCTTGCACCTGCGCGTCGCGCGCTGGGTGGCCGACACGTGGCGCGACGGTCGCGTGGGACTGGTGGTGGGGGCGACGGCACCTCGCGAGCTGACGGAGCTGCGAGCAGCGGTACCCGGCCCCGGATTCCTGGTCCCGGGCGTCGGCGCGCAGGGCGGTGATCTCGCCGCCTCCGTGAACGCGTGCGAGGGTGCCTGGGCGCCAGGCGTGGTGTCCGTCTCGCGTGGAATCGCCGGCGCGTCGCGTGGCGCCGACTGGCGCGAGGCGGCAGCCACGGCGGCAGGATCCCTGCGGGGCCTGATGAGGGAGGCGGTGCTACACTCGATGGCCAGCCCCGCTCAGCGACCAATCACGGAGGCGCGAGACTAGATGCCGATTCCCGGACCGATGGAGCTCATCCTGCTCCTGGTGATCGTGCTGATCATCTTCGGCCCCGGCAAGCTGCCGGACATCGGCAGTGCCGTTGGCAAGGGGATCCGTGAGTTCCGCAAGGCCTCGAACGAGCTCGAGGAGTCGGTGCGCGGCGAGCCGAACCGATCGTCGGGCGACGAGAACCCGGCCGGCGAGACTCCCAAGCACTGAGGGTCCAACGACCCGCCACGCCAGCAGCTCGCGTCGCTCACCGTGACGCCTGAAAGGCGCGCGCCCGAAGACGCCGCGACGATGAGCATCGTCGAACACCTCGACGAGCTGCGCAGCCGCATCATCGTGGTGGCGATCTCGATCGTCGTCGCCGGCATCCTGGGCTTCTTCCTGTCCGAGCCGATCCTGGAGCTGCTCCGCGAGCCGCTGCCGGAGGGCGACTACACCCTGATCCAGCTCACCATCGGCGAGGCGCTGGCGGTGCGGCTGAAGATCGCGCTGTACGTGGGGATCGCCCTGTCGGTGCCGATCATCCTGTACGAGCTCTGGCGCTTCGTGACGCCCGGCCTGACCCGCGGCGAGCGGCGCCTGATCTGGCCGCTCCTGATCGGCGCCATCGGGCTCTTTGCGCTCGGGATCGCCCTCGGCTACCTGATCATCCCGTACGCGCTCGGCTTCCTCCTGTCGCTCACCCCGGCCGGCATCGACGCCTCCATGCTCCGCCTGTCGGACTACGTCAGCTTCGTCCTGGCGATCATGCTGGCCTTCGGGCTGGCGTTCCAGTTCCCGGTGCTCCTGCTGGTCGGGGCGCGCGTCGGGATCCTGAACTACCGCTTCCTGTCCGCTCGACGCCGGTGGGCGATCCTGGCGATCGTGCTCTTCGCCATCATCGCCACGCCCGGCGGCGACCCGACCAGCTCGGCCGTGCTGTCGCTCGTGATGTACGCCCTATTCGAGGGGACGCTCCAGATCGTCCGCGCCATGCGGCCGTGAGCGTCTGGCTCCTGACCGATGCCGCGATGGACGCCCACGGCTCGCCCGGGCATCCCGAGCGGCCGGAGCGGCGCGATGCGGTGGCCAACGGCGTGCGCGACGCGGCCGGCGATGCGCTCGTCGAGCCGGCAGTGCAGGAAGTGGACGAGGCGTCATTGGCGGCGATCCACGATCCGGGCTACCTCGCCGCCCTCGTCAACGCTGAGGCCAGCGGGGGAGGCTGGCTCGATCCCGACACCTACCTTGTGCCCGGCTCAGTGCACGCCGCCCGGCTCGCGGCGGGAGCAACCCTCCAGGCGGCCGTGGGCGTCGCGTCGGGCGAGGCGGAGATCGCCTTCGCCGTCGTTCGGCCGCCCGGCCACCATGCGTCGGGCGTCCGTGGCACCGGATTCAGCCTGTTGAACAACGTGGCGGTGGCGGTCGCCGGGCTTCGCCGGCGTGGGCTTGCGCAACGGCTCGCGGTCGTCGACTGGGACGTGCACCACGGCGACGGGACGCAGGCCATCTTCGACGCGGATCCGGACCTCTGCTACACGTCGACCCATCAGTCGCCGCTCTACCCGGGAACGGGACGGCGCGACGAGCGCGGCGTGGGGGATGCGGTCGGGACGAAGCACAACCGACCGCTGGCGCCGGAGTCGGGAGACGACGAGTACATCGACGCCTGGCGCGCGGAGCTGCTCCCCGCGATCGAGGCCTTCGCGCCCGATGCGATCCTCGTCTCGGCCGGCTACGACGCGCACGCGGCCGATCCGCTGGCGAGCCTGCGCGTGACCGAGGACGGCTTCGGAGAGGTCGCGACCCTGCTCGGTGCGCTGAGCGCTCGGCTCGGGCTGGCCGGCGTCGCACTGACACTCGAGGGTGGCTACGACCTCGATGCTCTTCGCGCGTCCGCCTCGGCCACGGTCCGGGGCCTGCTCGACGGCCGGCGCGGCTCGCTCGGCGGCACGTGACGGCGATCTATACTCGGGCTCGTTCGAGCACGACAGGGAACGGTGGCCAATGGCGGGCGGCGCGGCGATCCAGAAGGACGAGTCCACTCGATCCGCGAGCCTCGAGGCGGCGATGGAGCACTTCGTGGTGATCAGCGGCCTCTCGGGCGCCGGCAAGAGCCAGGCGAGCAAGCTGTTCGAGGATCTCGGCTATTCGTGCGTCGACAACCTGCCGCCTGCGCTGCTCGAAGACTTCCTGGCGTTGCGGCGCAGCGACCCGGACCGATATCGGCGGACGGCGCTGGTGCTTGATATCCGCGGTGGCGACCCTGCACCGGCGATCCAGCGCGCGGCTGCGAGCCTGTCGGACGACGGCGCGCGGCTTCAGCTGATCTACCTCGAGGCGAGCGACGCCAGCCTGATCAGCCGGTACAGCGAGACACGGCACCGGCACCCGCTCCAGGCGTCGCGCAGCAGCGTGCAGGCCAGCATCGCCGAGGAGCGCGGCCGGCTGGCGCGGACGCGTGATCTGGCCGACCATGTCATCGACACGAGCGGGCTGTCGATCGGGCAGCTGAAGGAACGGCTCTTCGCGATCATCCCGCGGCAATCGGCGAGTGACGATTTGCGCATCGACATCGTCACATTCGGCTTCAAGTACGGCATCCCACTCGAGGCCGACCTGGTGTTCGACGTTCGATTCCTGACGAATCCGTATTGGAATCCGGAGCTCAAGCCGCTCTCGGGCCTCGACGGGCCCGTCCGCGAATTCGTGCTCGGCCAGCCGGCGGCGGCGCGTTTTCTCGACCTCGTCGCCGAGCTGCTCGAGCTCACGGCGCCGGCGTATCGGGCCGAGGGCAAGGAGCAGCTGCGCGTGGCGCTCGGCTGTACCGGCGGCTACCACCGCTCGATCGCGCTGGCCGAGGCGCTGGCGGAGCGTCTCGCTAAGCTGCCGAAGGCATCTGTGGCCGTCTTCCACCGGGAGCTGGAGCGATGAAGGGACCCCGCCTGCCGCGCTGGCTGTACCCCGGCATGCACCTGAAGCGCTGGCTCGTGCTCCTGTTTGCCGGGATCGCCATCCTCGGCCTCGGCGCCGCCATCTTCATCCGCGACCTCTACCGCCAGAACGCGGCCGACGAGATCCCCATCGTGTACTGGGTCACCGGCGCGTGGCTCGAGCCTGAGATTCGCGCGGCAGTGGTGGCGCTGCTCGGGCTCTCCCTGACGGGCATCGGCATGTGGGGACTCATGCGCTCGGTGATCTCGCCGTTCGTCGCGCGCGGCGGCAGCGTGATGGAGGTCCTGTACACCAAGCGCTACCTCGCGCGCGGTCCACGCATCGTGGCGCTTGGCGGCGGGACCGGTCTGTCGACGCTCCTCCGTGGTCTGAAGGGATACAGCGCCAACATCACGGCGGTCGTCGCGGTCGCCGATGACGGCGGCAGCAGCGGCCGGCTGCGCCAGCAGCTCGGGATTGTGCCGCCCGGCGACATTCGCAACTGCATCGCCGCACTGGCCGACGCGGAGCCGCTCATGACCCAGCTCATGCAGTATCGCTTCCCGGCCGGTTCGGGCCTGGACGACCACGCATTCGGCAACCTGTTCATCGCCGCCATGACGGCCGTGACCGGTGACTTCGAGGAGGCGGTCCGCGAGTCGAACCGGGTGCTTGCGGTACGCGGCCAGGTGCTGCCTGCGACCAGCGTGCCGCTCAACCTGTCCGCGCAGCTGGAGTCGGGCCGCTACCTCTACGGCCAGGTCGCGATCACGAACGCCGACGAGCCGATCCGGAGAGTCTTCATCGAGCCCGACGACGTGCGCGCCAATGGGGAGGCGCTCGAGCGCATCCTGGAAGCCGAGATGATCGTGATCGGCCCGGGCAGCCTGTTCAGCAGCGTCCTGCCGAACCTGCTCATCAGCGATGTGCGCGACGCCCTCGCCGCCGCCCCGGGTCTGAAGGTGTACGTCTGCAACGTTGCGA
The DNA here is from genome assembly GCA_964470495.1 of uncultured Steroidobacteraceae bacterium. Classification (GTDB taxonomy): domain Bacteria; phylum Chloroflexota; class Limnocylindria; order QHBO01; family QHBO01; genus JACDBZ01. The sequence continues at coordinate 10,920 of CAYYDA010000026.1, forward strand.
CCCAGCCCGGCGAGACCCCCGACATGACCGCGTCGCAGCACCTGCGCGCGCTATTCGACCACGTGGGCGAGGACCTGATCGACTGCGTCATCGTCAACCGCAGCAGCCAGGCGCGCCGACCCGAGGGATGGCGTGCGAAGCCGGTCGACGTCGACGTTCGGCGCCTCGAGGAGCTGGAGGTCGTGATCGTCGAGGAGAACGTGATCGACCCGACCAATGCACATCGCCATGATCCCGCCAAGCTCGCGGCGGCGCTGATGCGGCTCCAGCAGGAGGATCGCATCGAGCGTCCCCGGCAGCGACGCGTCCGACGGCCCGCGGCGAACGCCTCCTGAGCGCCGCGGTGCTCCTCGCCGGCGAGGTCAAGGGCGAGCTCGCACGCATCCAGCCGGCGCGCGCGTGCTGCCGGCGCGCCGAGCTCATCGGCCTGCTGCACGGCAGCGGCGGTGGCCGGCTCCGGACGCTCTATCACGCCACGGCCCGAACCGCCGTTCACCTGGCGACGTCGCTCGGCATCGGTGCGGAGGCCCCGCGAGGTGCCGTCCCCGGACGCGGCCGTGGTGCACGCGGGCGCCACCACCTCACCGTCCAGATCGACCGCGCCGCGCTTGGGGCGTGGCGCTGGCGTGAGGCGCCGGCCTGCGACCGCCGCTCGTTCCTGCGGGGCGCCCTGCTCGGCTCAGGCTCGATCTCGTTCACGGCGTCCGGCCCGCACATCGAGTTCGTCCTGGGCGCCGATGACGCCGCCGCCGCGCTCCGCGAGCTCCTGGCGGAGATGGGCGTGCGCGCAGGCCTGTTGGCCCGGCGTGGCCATCACGTCGTGTACCTCAAGGGCCAGGAGGAGATCGTGGCGCTGCTCGGGCTGATGGGGGCCAATCGCGGCGTGCTCGAGCTCGAGACCCAGCGCGTGGGCCGCGACGTTCAATCCCGGCTGAATCGACTGGTCAACGCCGAAGAGGCTAACCTGGGCCGCACGGTGCGCGCGGCCGATCGCCAGCTCGTCGCCATCGAACGGCTGGAACGCGACGGCACCCTGGGCCGGCTGTCGCCTTCGCTGCAGGAGACGGCTGCGACGCGACGTCGCATGCCCGACGCCGACCTCGATACGCTTGCGTCAGCGCTCGGCGTGAGCCGATCGGCGATGAACCATCGGCTGCGACGGCTCGTCGAGCTCACCCGCGAGGAGGATTCGTGACTCGCACGCCCGCAGTGGCAGGCAACTGGAAGATGAACCCGCCGACGCGCGACGAGGCGATCGCGCTGGCGCAGGCGGTCGCGGCCGCTGCGGACGAGCTTGCTTCGGTGACGACGGTCATCTGCCCGCCCACGATCTGGCTCGGTGCGGTCAGCCGCTCGGTCGCCGGCCGCGCCGTCGCGGTCGGCGCGCAGACGATGCATGCTGAGGAGCGCGGCGCCTTCACCGGCGAGACGAGCCCGCTCATGCTCGCCGGGCTCGCCACCTTCGTCATCCTCGGCCACTCGGAGCGGCGACAGTACGACGGCGAGACCGATGAGGGCGTCGGACGGAAGGTCGCCAGCGCCGTGGCGCACGGCCTGCGCCCGATCGCCGCGATCGGGGAGCGGGCAGAGGAACGTCGGGCCGGCGAGACCTCGTCGGTCATCGATCGCCAGCTGCGCGCGGCCATCGGGCGTCTCGAGCGCCTCGCCGGGACCGGCCTCGTCATCGCCTACGAGCCGGTGTGGGCCATCGGCACCGGGGACGCCGCATCGGCGAGGGACGCCCAAGAGGTCTGTGCCCGGATCCGCGACATCCTGCGCGAGACCGATGCCGACGCCGCCGACGAGATCCCGATCCAGTACGGCGGCAGCGTGACCGCCGAGAACGCCGCGGAGCTGTTCGCCCAGCCCGATATCGACGGCGCCCTCGTCGGCGGCGCCTCCCTCAAGCCCGAGGTCTTCGCGGCCATCCTGCGCGCGGCCGCCGGCGCGTGACACTCACCCTCGTCGTGCTCGATGGCTTCGGCATCGGGGACGACCCGGAACGCAACGCCATGATGGCCGCCCGGATGCCGGTCTGGGAGCGGCTGACGCGCGAGTGGCCCACCGCGCAGCTGGAGGCGTCCGGCGATGCTGTCGGGCTGCCGCCAGGCCAGATGGGCAACAGCGAGGTCGGGCATCTCAACCTCGGCGCGGGATTCCCGGTCCTGCAGGACCTGCCCCGCATCACGCGCGCCATCGCCGACGGCACGTTCCGGAACACGCCGGCGCTGGTCGAGGCCTGCCAGATCGCGCTGCAGCGGGGGAGCCGCGTGCACCTCATGGGTCTGATCGGCCCCGGGGGCGTCCATGCCATCGACGAGCACATCATCGCCACCGCGGAGCTCGTCGCCGAGGAGGGCCTCCCCGCCGATCGGGTGCTGCTCCACGCGTTCACCGACGGGCGCGATACGCCGCCGCGCTCAGCCGATCGGTACCTGCCGGACCTCCTCGGGCGCCTTGGCGGCCGCGTAACGCCGGCGACGGTGATCGGTCGCTACTACGCCATGGACCGCGACGCCCGCTGGGACCGCACGCGGCTGGCGTACGACGCCATCGTGCACGCGATCGGGGAACGGGCGCCGGACCCGGTTGCCGCGATCACGGTGGCCTACGAGCGCGGCGAGTCGGACGAGTTCATCCGGCCGACCATCATCGACGGCTACGCCGGCATGGCCGAGAGCGACGTCGTGATCCACCTGAACTTCCGCGCGGATCGGGCTCGGCAGCTGACGCGGGCACTGGCGCTCGACACGTTCGGAGCGAACCCGCGCGACCTCCACGTCACCA
>CAYYDA010000027.1:0-13642 GCA_964470495.1 uncultured Steroidobacteraceae bacterium
TCGTCAGCTCCACCAGCCTGTACGGCGGCACGTACAACCTGTTCGCCTACACCCTTCCCCGCTTTGGGATCGAGGTCCGATGGGTCGAGGGCAACGCGCCCGAAGACTTCGAGGCCCAGACCGACGACCGCACGAAGGCCTACTTCATCGAGACCATCGGCAACCCGCGCCTGGATGTTCCGGATATCAAGGCCATCGCCGACACGGCGCATCGGCTCCAGCTGCCGCTCCTGATCGACAACACCTTCGCTCCGATCCTGGCGAAGCCGATCGAGCACGGGGCGGACATCGTCATCCACTCGGCCACGAAGTGGATCGGCGGCCACGGCACGTCGATCGGTGGCGTCGTGGTCGACGCCGGCAAGTTCGACTGGGCGAGCTCGCCGCGCTTCCCCGATTTCACCGAGCCCGATCCGTCGTACCACGGAGTCTCGTACACGGGCGCGTTCGGTCCGCTGGCCTTCATCATCAAGCTGCGGGTCCAGCTTCTGCGAGACATCGGCCCCGCGCTGTCGCCGTTCAACTCCTGGCTCTTCATCCAGGGGCTCGAGACGCTCCCGCTGCGAATCGAGCGCCACAGCGCGAACGCGCTGGCGGTGGCGAAGTGGCTCGAGGCGGACGACCGCGTCGAGTGGGTCAGCTACCCGGGCCTGCCGTCGCACCCGACCTACGGCCTGGCGCAGCGCTACCTGGCCGGTGGCTCGGGCGGGATCGTGACCTTCGGCGTCAAGGGCGGAGCCGATGCAGGCCGTCGCCTGATCGACTCGGTAAAGCTCTTCAGCCTGCTGGCAAACGTCGGCGACGCGAAGTCGCTGATCATTCACCCGGCCTCCACCACCCACCAGCAGCTGACCGAAGAGGACCAGCGAAAGTCGGGCGTGACGGCCGATCTCGTGCGCCTGTCCGTGGGCATCGAGGCGCTCGACGACATCGTCGCCGACCTCGACCAGGCCCTAGCGGCGGCCGTCCGGGAGGGGGTCACCGCGTGACCCTGCTCCCGCTGAGTCCGCGGGAGCCACCGCTGCGCCTCGGTCCATTTCGGACCGAGGCCGGCGTGACGCTCCCCGGGCTGCGCGTCGCGTACCGCCGGGACGGACCTCCAACGTCCCCGGCGGTGCTCGTCGTGCATGCCCTGACCGGATCGGCCGACGCCGCCGGCGACTGGTGGGAGCCGCTCATCGGTCCGGGCAAGGCGCTCGACACCGACCAGCACCAGGTGATCTGCCTCAACCTGCTCGGGTCCTGCTACGGAACGACCGGGCCGCGCGAGCTGGCCCACTTCCCGCCGATCACGCCTCGAGACATGGCGCGCGCCCAGTGGGCGGCGCTGGACTCGCTCGGAGTCGAGCGCCTGGACCTGGTCGTCGGCGGCTCGCTGGGGGGCATGGTCGCGCTGGAGGTGGCGCTCGAGCGGCCGGACTCGACCGATGCGGTCGTGCCGATCGCGGCACCGGGCGTCATCGGCAACCTGGCGGCTGCCTGGAACCATATCCAGCTCCAGCTCATCGAGCTGGATCGCGACCGCGGACTCGAGCTTGCGCGCCAGCTGGCGATGACCACCTATCGATCGGAGGTCGACTTCGAGACGCGCGATGGGATCGGCTCGTACCTGGAGCACCAGGGGGTGAAGCTGCGACATCGGTTCGACGCGGGCTCGTACGCCGCGCTGGCGGGCGCCATGAACGCCCACGATATCGGGCGCGACCGAGGCGGCGTGGTCGAGGCATTCCGTGCGCTGGCATCGGCCGACGTGACGGTCACCGGCGTCGGGATCGAGGGCGACATCCTGTACGGCCCGCGCCAGGTTCGCGCGCTCGTCGACGCGGCGCTCTCTGCTGGCGTGGACGCCACCTACCGGGAGATGAGCTCCGACAAGGGCCACGACGCGTTCCTGGTCGAGTGGGACCAGCTCACCGTGGTCCTGCGCGAGGTGGACTCGCCGGAGCGGGGGGAAGTGACCGCCCTCGGTGCCTGATCGCGAGCTGCATCGGAATGCTCGTCCGCTAGGTCCCCGCCCGGACCGTGCGCGTATGCTCCGCGTGCCGCCCGCCATGGCACGGCGGGACAGGCTCTAGGGAGGCATCGGAGGAGGACATTCCCGTGACCTCGACCGCGCAAGTCTCAGGGGGCACCCCGTCGCTGGAACGGAACGCCATCGGATTGCCGGAGGTGCTGTTCCAGTCCATCACCCACATGGCGCCGGCGGTAGCCACTGCGCTTTCGATCGGCGCCGCGACGTCATTTTCCGGTGGCATCACACCGCTGGCGGTGCTCTTCGCGATGATCGCCGTCCTGTTCACGGCCATTTCGATGGCCGAGCTGGCCCGGCACCTTCCATCGGCAGGCGGCATGTACACGTACGTGGGCCGCGGCCTCGGCTCTTTCTTCGGGTGGCTCGTTGCCTGGAGCTTCGCCCTCGCCGAGCCGCTCGTCATGCCGCTCCTGCTCGGCGGATTCGGGTTCTACGGCGCCATCTTCCTGTCGGCCTACCTCGGCGTCGACATCGGGTTCGCCTGGATCGGGCTCGCCATCCTGTGCGGGCTCGTCGTCTGGTGGCTGACGTACCGGGGCGTCGGGCTGTCCACCCGGGCCGGCCTGGTGCTGGGCATCATCGAGATCGCCATCTTCCTGCTCATCTCCGCGCTCCTCATCGTGAACGCCCAGAACAACACGTTGAGTGTTTTCATTCCGGGCGAGGAGGGACTGAAGCCCGCCTTCCAGGGCATGATCTTCTGCCTGCTCGCCTTCATCGGGTTCGAGGCGGCGGCGCCGCTCGGGGAGGAGACCAGGGAGCCGCGGCGCACGATTCCGCGCGCGGTGATCTGGTCGGCGATCCTGGTCGGCCTGTTCTACGTGTTCAACTACTACGCCGCCACCGTCTTCTTCGGGCCCGATGAGATGACCGGGTTCTACACCTCGCACGACGGCGATCCGTGGGGCTTCATGGCCGAGCAGGTGCTCCCCGGCATCGGTGGCCTGCTGGTTGTCTTCGCGATCCTCAACAGCTCGCTGGCGAATGCCAACGCGGGCGCGACGGCAGCGACCCGATCGCTCTTCGCCATGGGAAGGGCAGGGCTCCTGCCGCGCTTCTTCGCCGCGGTCCATCCAGAGACTCGCGCCCCGGTCAACGCGGTCCACTTCCAGGCCGTGACGGGACTCATCATCGCCGTCGTCCTGGGGCTCGTGCTCGCCAACGATCCGTTTCCGACGCCGGAGGGAGCCGGGAGCTTCGGCGGGCTCAACGTGTACGTCTTCCTGGGCACGATGCTCGGGCTGATCTTCGCCGGGATCTACATCCTGGTGAACCTGGCATGCATCGGCTACTTCTGGCGGGAGCGACGCGACGAGTTCAACGTGATCAAGCACCTCGTGGTGCCGATCCTCGGCGTCATCGCCATGATCCCCGCCCTGCTCGCGGTGATCGGCGGGCTGACGATCCCAATCCTCGACATCGAGCTGCCGGCGTACGAGACGGCGCTCCGCTGGACTGCCCCGATCGTGGGGATCTGGGTTGTTCTTGGGGTCATCGCCTATTTCGTCCTCCGGTCCAGCAACCCGGAGGCTCTTGAGCGCGTGGGCGACGTGTACGGAGGCGACGGAGTCAATCCGGAGGCGGCGGCCGCTCCACCGGAGCAGACGAGCTACTGACCGATGCGGGCCGGCCACCGGGCCGGCCCGCCGTCTACTCGAAGATCCCCAGCGGGCAGTGGGCGGTGACGACGAAGTTCGGGACGTCCACGATCTCGCTGATGCGAAGGTCGACGGCAACGCTGCAGAGGAGATACGCCTGCATCGGCTCCAGTTCGTGCTCCCGGCCGAGCCATTCGATCATGCGTCGCAGCGCGTCGCGGGCGGCGACCATCAGGTCTGGGCCGATCCCGTCGGTCGCGTAGCGCTGGCCGTTGCGGAGCTCCGCGTGCGGGTCCGGCGCCGCCAGGAACTCGGGGCCGCTCACATGCAGGTCCTTGCGGACGGTGAGCCGGACCAGTGCCCGCATCGGCGTCTCGATGGCCGTGCCGCACACCTCGCCGTCACCCTGGGTTGCATGCCCGTCGCCCATCGAGATCCGGGCGCCCGGCGCGAACACCGGCAGGTACAGGGTCGATCCCGCCACCAAATGGCGCGTGTCCATGTTTCCGCCATGGAGGTCGGGCGGGATGGTCGAGAGCGGTCCGCTGTGCGGCGCGACACCGACCTCCCCGCAGAACGGCGCCAGCGGGACCCGGATGCCGGGCCAGAACTCCGCTTGATCTGCTGACGGGTCGAAGCGGGTGACCTTGTAGTGGCCGTCGGGAAAGTCGTCGGCCAGAAGCCCGAATCCGGGGATGGACGCCGTCCAGCCCCAGCCGGCCGGGGTGAACTCGAGCAGCTCGACCTGCAGCGTATCGCCCGGCTCCGCGCCGACGACCTCGACCGGCCCGTTGACCTGGTCGACCCGGGAGAAGTCGAGCCTGGCGAGGTCGTCGTTGGTGGAGTCTGCGGTGAGCTGCCCGAACGACGCGTCGAGGCAATCGAACTCGACCACGTCGCCCGATTCGACGCTGGCGACCGGGGGAATGGCCGGATCCCAGGCGAGGTGATTCTGGTCGCGCGCGACGTGAATGCTCGGTGTCGGCATCGCCATGCGTCGCATTGTGTCAGACGCCGCAAACGGTAGCCCGGCCGCTAGCATGCGAGGCTATGGACGCTGACCAGGTCGTCATCGGGATCGACAACGGCGCGACGAAGAACACGGCCACTGTGCTGGACGCGTCGGGCCGATTCCTGGTCGAGCGCGACCAGCGCTTCGAGATCCCCAGCCTCGTGGGCGAAGGCCCAGACGCGGCCATCGGCGCCATGGTGGACGCCATGGACCGGTCCTTGGCGCTGACCGGCATCGCGCGCGAACGGGTTGCCGCGGTAGGGCTCGATACGCCTGGCCCCGCCAGCGCGGAGGGCGTGATCAGCGTCAAGGGAGCCACGAACTTCGCGCAGCCGGCCTGGTGGGGCTACGACGTGCGCAGCGCGCTGGAGGCGCGCATCGGCCTCCCGGTCGTCTATAACAACGACGGCAACGCCGCCGCGCTGTATGCCCACCACGTGCATTTCGGAGCCGATGCCCCGATGCGGTCGAGCGTCTCGGCCATCGTCGGCACCGGGCTGGGCGGCGGTGTGATCGAGGCCGGCTCCGCCATTCGCGGTGCCTCCGGCATGGCCGGCGAGCTCGGGCATGTCCAGATCTTCACTGATGGCCTCTTGGCCGATGACCAGCCGATGCCGACCTGCGCCTGCGGCAACCCGGGCGACGTCGAGAGCTTCGCGTCGCTCACGGGGATCGTCCGCAACCTGCTCCCGTACTGGCTGTCCCGATACCCGGATCATGCCCTGACGGACATGCCGATTACGCAGGCCGCGAAGGAGGTCCGGGCGTACGGCGTCGACGGTGACGAGCTCGCGCTCAAGCTCTTCGAGCAGCAGGCGGGGGCGCTGGGGCGGCTGTTCACCATCGCTGCGAACTACACCGACCCATCTGCGTACTTCGTGGGTGGTGGGGTCGTGGAGGCCGCGCCGCACTTCGGCGATTGGTTCCTCGAGCGAGTCCGCGCAAACACGGTCCTGCGGGAGGAGCAGGCCGCAGTCGCCACCTTCGCCCTGGTTCCCGACCTGGACATGGCCGGCTCGCGCGGCTCTGCGCTAGCCGCCCTGGCGTCGATCGTCTGAGGATTCGCCCGCGGGCGGATGAGAGAGCCTGCGCGGCGTCAAGGCCGGCGTCGGAAAGGTCCGCTTCCGCTGACCTGCACGGTGCTAGTCTGCGCGCGATGACCACGATGGATGTCGCCGATCGGCCCCTCGTGAATCGGCCCCGGGTGTTGGCCGACCTGATCCCGGGCAGCCTGGTGCGCGATGTCGCGCTGGTGGTCGGGGCCGCGGCGCTCACGGGATTGGCTGCACAGATCTCGATCCCGCTCCCCGTTACGCCGGTCCCGATCAGCCTTCAGACCTTCACCGTGCTTCTGTCCGGCGCGGCTCTCGGACCGATCCGAGGCGGGCTGGGCATGGTGCTCTACCTCGTCGCCGGCCTCGCCGGCGTGCCGTGGTTCAGCGAGCAGCGCACAGGATTCGACTTCCCCTCGTTCGGCTACATCGTCGGGTTCGTCCTGGCGGCCGTCCTCGTCGGATGGCTCGCTCGCCGCGGCCTGGACCGATCGATCGTGGGTGCCATCGGGATCATGGTTGTAGGCAATCTGGTGATCTACGCGCTCGGCGTGCCGTACCTCGCGAGCTCGATCGGCGTCGACGTGGGTCGGGCGCTCGAGCTCGGCGTGGTGCCATTCCTCATCGGCGACGGCCTGAAGATCGCCCTGGCCGCCGGGCTCCTGCCCGCCGCGTGGTGGCTCGCCGGGAGCCGATCCAGGCGCTGAGCCTCGTCCTAGGCCAGGCCGAGGGTCGGTGCCAGCTGGACCGGGCGCAGCAGCTCGGGACCATCGGTGTCGACCTTGTTCACGGCGGTGCTGACCGGCCACATGCGCAGGGCGGCGGCTGGCGCCGGCGCCAGGAGCGACTGGATGAGCCCGAGATCGGCCTCCGGGTCGAGCCACTCATCGAGCGCGTCCAGGTCGAGGATCACGGGCATGCGGTTGTGGATGGGGTCGACAAGTTCATTCGGCGAGGTGGTCAGGATCGCGGTTGTCGGCGTCTCCCCATGGATGGGGCTCCAGATGCCGGCCAGTGCCAGCATCTCGCCCTCAATCGCAGGACCGATGGCGTACGGCTGCCGCGGCGATGCGGTCCGGTCCCACTCGTAGAAGGCATCGGCCGGGATGACGCAGCGCCGGGTCCGCAGCGCGCGCCCGAAGGCGGGCGAGTCCCAGGCCGACTCGGCGCGAGCGTTGATCCAGGACCTCGCGGCGTTTTCGCCAGCTGCCCAGAAGGGACGGAAGGCCCATCGGGCCGCGACCAGCCGGCGCTCATCGGCCTTCTCGAGGACCACGCGGACCGTTTCTGTCGGCGGCACGTTGTAGAGGCCGTCGGGCAGGTCTTCGTCCGGGTACGCCCCGAAGTAATCGCTGATCCGGTGGGATGGCTCGCCCTGGCTGAATCGACCGCACATGTGCCTGATGGTAGCGCCGCGCCGGTGGGTGGCTTACTCCCCCAGTGGGCGTAACGGCCAATGAGTGGCTGTTTGACCCACGCGCGACGTACAAACGGCCAACACCCGCCGCCTGCGTGGCCGATTGGCCCACCCGCGGACTAATTCGGCCACTGCTTGGCCGATGCGCCCACCGGCGGAATACGCGCCCGGAGCCGCCCTCAGTATCGGCGGCCGCGCTGGCGGGCGAGGTCGAACTGGGCGGTGTCGGCGATGGTCATGACCGCCATGGTGCCGGCCTGGACGGGATCCGAGACGACGAGGTCGACCGCCTCCGTCACCGAGCCGACCATGTTGAGCGCGATGACCGGCATGCCGCGCTCGCGGAGCTCGAGGACGGCATCGGTGATGGCGCCGCCCATGATCGCGCCGGCGAGGACGAGGCAGCGGGCGCGCGGCAGGTCGGCGACGGCTCGCACGGCGGCCGCGATGTTCTCCTCGCCGACCAGCGCGATCGTGTCGACGCTGATCCGCTCTCCGCGCAGGTTGTGCCGGTCCGCCTCCGAGACCGCGCCGAGCGCGACCTGGGCCACCTGGGCGCCTCCCCCGATGACGATCACCCGCTTCCCGAAGACGCCCTCGAGCGTGCGCGTCGACTCCTGCTCGCGGACGGCGGGCACCGCGCTGAGCGCGGCCGCCAGCGAGGCTTCGTCCAGGCCCGCCACCTCCAGCTCGGCCTCGGCCAGGTCGCCCGTCATCCGCGGGGTGGAGAGGGTTCGCAGCGTTCCACCGGCATCCGCGATGGCCGCGACGATCGCAGCTAGGGACTCGGGAGCATCGGTGAATCGCAGGCGAATGGCGGTCGTCGGCTCAGGCATGTGCCGGAGGATAGCGCGCCGACGGTCGAATTTGACGACGGCCAATCGTCGTTTGGGTGTCGCCGGTCCAATGAGCCGGCGCGCAACGATGAATCACGAGGAGATACCCAGATGGCAGCCAAGATCATTCACGTCGAGGTCGCGGGCAAGGATGGCCCGGCCCTCCAGCGCTTCTACAGCCAGGTCTTCGACTGGGAGCTCGACACCAACAACCCCGGCGGGTACGGCCTGACGCGCCAGGGCGACGTCACCGGCGGGATCGGCCCGGCGCAGGACGGTGGAGCCGGCCACGTCACGTTCTACGTCCACGCCGACGATCCGGAGGGCACCCTGCGCCGCGTCGAGGAGCTCGGCGGCCGCGTGATCATGCCGCTCACCGAGGTGGCGCCCGAGACCACGGTCGCGCTGTTCGCGGACCCCGAGGGGCACATCGTCGGCCTGATGTAGGCCTCTACGCCTGATCGATGCCGGCGCCCTCTCCTCGAGGTGTCCGACGCAGGAAGCCCGACACCAGGGCCTCGCCGTCATCGGTCAGGATCGATTCAGGGTGAAACTGGAAGCCTTCCACGGGATGCGTGCGGTGGCGCATGGCCATGATCACGCCGTCCTCGGCCCAGGCGGTCACCTCGAGCTCGGCCGGAAGGCGCGTGCTGCTGACCGCCAGCGAGTGGTAGCGGGCGGCATCGAACGGAGAGGGCAGGCCCTCGAAGGAGCCGATGGAGGAGTGGTGCACGGGCCACGCTTTGCCATGCACGGGAGGGACGCGGGTGACCTCGGCGCCGTAGGCGACGCCGATCGCCTGGTGTCCAAGGCAGATCCCCAGGATCGGGACCGAAGGACCCAGCCGCCGCACCAGCCCGACGCTGATCCCCGCGTTCTCGGGACGGGACGGGCCCGGCGAGATGACGATGGCGTCCGGCCGCATGGCCTCGACCTCGTCGATGGTGACCTGGTCGTTGCGCGCGACGGTGACATCGGCTCCGATGCGGCCCAGCAAGTGCACCACGTTGTAGGTAAACGAGTCGTAGTTGTCGAGCAGGAAGACCTTCATGCGTCCGGCCCTCCGATGGCCGCCAGCATCGACGCGGCCTTCGACGCCACTTCGGCCGCCTCGCGCTCGGGGATGGAGTCCGCGACGATCCCCGCGCCCGCGTGCACGGTGGCGACGCCATCACGGATGAGGGCCGACCGGATGGTGATGGCGCATTCGACGTCCGACGGCGAGAAGTAGCCGACCGCACCGGCATACGGGCCGCGACGCTCGCCTTCCAGCTGCGCGATGGCCTGCATGGCGCGAACCTTCGGCGCGCCGCTCACCGTGCCGGCCGGGAAGGTCGCGCGGACCGCATCGAAGGCGTCGAGTCCGTCGGCAAGCCGCCCGCGGACCTCTGACACGAGGTGCATCACGTGGGTGTAGCGCTCGACGTCGCGCAGCATGGTGACCTCGACGCTGGCCGGCGCCGCGACCCGGCCGACATCGTTGCGGGCCAGGTCGACGAGCATGGCGTGCTCGGCGAGCTCCTTCGGATCGGCCCTGAGCTCCGCCTCGAGGTCGGCATCGGCGACCGGGTCCTCGTCGCGAGGCCGCGTTCCGGCAATGGGACGCGTGACGACCTCGCCGTCACGGACGCGGACCAGCAGCTCCGGTGAGGCGCCGACCACCGCGGCGCCGGGCGCCACGACCGCAAGGTCGAGGTAGTACAGGTACGGCGACGGGTTGATCCGCCTAAGGGACCGATAGATCTCCAGCGCACTCCGCCGGGTCGGCACCGAGAAGCGGCGTGCGAGCACCGTCTGGAGCATCTCGCCGGCATGGATCTCCGCCACCAGCTGCGCGACGCCGCGCTCGTACCGGGCTCGTGCATCCGGATCCACCTCTTCCGGGACGACCGCCGCTGCGAAGGTTGCCGGGACCTCCCCCTCGGCCGGGGTCGAGAGCGTTCGCGCCACGTCCTCCAGGCGATCCTGCGCGCCGGGTCCGTCAAGCGTCGCCACTCGCGCCACCTGGGCGAGGTGGTCGAACACGATCACCGACGACGGGAGGTGGAACACCGCGTCCGGCATGTCGAGCGGGTCGGTCTCGGGAACCGGCAGGCGCTCCCATCGGGCCGCAGCCTCGTAAGCCAGGTAGCCGACGCCGGAGGCGAGCGGGAAGGCCGGGTCGCCGGCCATCTGCTCCACCTCGGGGAGCTCTTGACGGAGGACCTCCAGCGGGTCGCCGTCGTCGGCCCCGACGACCAGCGTCCGGCCGTGGACACCGGCGATCGAATAGCGACCGTATCGGGCCCCGCCCTCCACGCTCTCGAGCAGGAACGCGCAGCGCGAGCCCAGGCGCAGCGCGGCGGCCACCGGCGTCAGGGTGTCGGCTGCCAGCTCGATGCTGGTCACGCGGGTTGGTGCTGCGGTCGTCATCGGTCTGCTCTCTGGGGGGTACAACGAAGCCTCCATCCGGATCAGGGACGGAGGCTCGATTCCGCGGTGCCACCCATGTTCGGACCGATGCGGTCCGCGCTCATTCGAGGCCGATGTAACGGTGGCCATCCGTCGCCGCCTACCCGGGCCGTGCCCGATTCGGAGCGAGGCTCGCGGGTCCATTCACCGATGCCGTGCCACGCCGGCTTGCACCAATCCGGCTCGCTGCTGTGGCCGTGCGACCGACTACTCGTCCCGGTCGACGCCGTCTTGAGTTGGAGGCGCATCCTAGGCCGGAGCCGATTCGACCGTCAAGGACGGGAGGCGAACGCAACCATGCCGCAACCCAACCCGCACCGACGCGGCGCTGACCGCGCGGATGCGCGCGCGTACGCTCGGGTGCATGGAGATCATCGAACCGACCACGCTTCCGCGTCGCGACTTCTCGGTGTTCTCGGTCCGCGATGGGCGCCTGGCACCGGTGACCTGCGTGGCCTGCGGCTGCCGCCTGGAGCAACGCGACGACAGCAGTTGGTGGCACTTCGCCGGACGAGGAAATCGGGATGCGCGAGGCTGCATCGTGGATTGCGCCGAGCGGCCGCACTACGCGCCCGGAGGCATCGCCGCCGCGGGTTGAATCCGATCCCGTGACGAGTTCACGGGACGCAGGCGACGCCGCCCAGCGCGCTGAGCCGCGCAGCATCGGCAGCTCCCGAGCACGCGACCCGCTGGCACGCGAGGTCAAGCTCCTCGGCGCCCTGCTGGGCCAGGTCATCGTCGAGCAGGAAGGACCTGAGCTCTTCGAGCTCGTCGAACAGCTGCGGCGTGCTGCCATCCGCGGCCGGAAGGCCGGTCCCGAGGAGACGATCGAGCATGCGCTCCACGCCCTCGACGGCCGATCGCCGGCCCAGCTCCTGGCGGTCGCCCGGGCGTTCACGGCGTACTTCCTTCTCATCAACCTGGCCGAGGAGAAGCACCGGGTTCGAACCTTGCGGAAACGGGAGCGGTCGAACCGACGGATCCCATTGGCCGATGGGATCGGCGCGGCCATCCTGCGGCTGCGCCGCGACGGCATGTCGCGCGCGGACGTCCGAGCCCTGGCCCACGGAATCCGCCTGATGCCCGTCCTCACGGCGCACCCGACCGAGGCCCGCCGCCGGACGGTGCTGGTGGCGCAACGGCGGCTGTATCGGCTGCTCGATCGGTTCGACGACCCGCGCCTGACCCGCTCGGAAGACCGCGACCTGCGGCGCCGGCTGCGGGAGGAGATCAGCCTGCTGTGGCAGACCAGCCCGGTGCGCGACGCCCGTCCGACGCCCCTGGACGAGGTCCGAGCCGCGATGGTCTTCTTCGACGAGACGCTCTTCGCAGTCACGCCACGGCTCTTCCGGGCACTGCACGAGACGATCGGCGGAACCGATGACGGCCCGCCGACCTCGGCGGCGTTCCTGAGCTGGGGCACGTGGATCGGCGGCGATCGCGACGGCCATCCGGGCGTCACCGCCGACGTCACGCGCCGGGCCGTTCGCATCCAGGCCGATCACGTCCTGCGCGGCTACGGCAACGTCGTGGCGCGGCTGCAGCAGACGATTGCCATCTCCGACGATCAGGCCGGCGTGCCCTCGGACTACCGAGCGTGGGTCGCACGCGCGGCGCGGCCCTTCACCGATGCCCGCTCCGACCTGGAACGCCGCTTCGGCGGCCAGAGTTACCGGATCGCGCTCGGGATCATCGGCGAGCGGCTCAACAGGACCCGCGCCCGGCTGGTCGGTGGTGGCGGTGCGCGCCGCGGTGCGTATGGATCCCCCGAGGAGCTGTTGTCCGACCTCAGGCTGATGCAGGACGCGATGCGGCAGCACGGTGCGGCGCGCGTTGCCGCCGGCGAGCTCCAGGATCTCGTGTGGCAGGTCGAGACGTTCGGCTTCCATCTCGCCTCGCTCGAAGTCCGGCAGCATGCCGACATCCACGCAACCGCCCTCGAGGCCCTCCGTCGCGGCGCCGGGGGCGACGAGCCGGTGGATCCGTCCGGTGTGACGCTCGGCGAGGTGCTCGCCACGCTGCGCGTACAGCACGAGATCGGCGAGGCGTTCGGCCGCGAGGCATCGCACCGCTATGTGATCAGCTTCACGCGCCAAGCGGCCGATGCGCTCGGCCTCCTCGCGCTGGCACACGCGGCGGTTCCAGGCTCGCCACCGGAAGCCTGGCTCGACGTCGTGCCCCTGCTCGAGACGCGCGACGAGCTGGAGAGGGCCGACGCTTTCCTCGATGAGCTCCTTCGCAACCCGACGTACCGAGCTCACTTGGAGGCGCGAGGCATGCGCCAGGAGGTGATGCTCGGTTACTCGGATTCGAACAAGGAGTCGGGCTATCTTTCCGCCGCGTGGAACCTGCATCGGGCGCAGGAGGGCCTCGTGGCCGCGGCTCGGCGGCATGACGTGGAGCTGACGCTGTTCCACGGGCGTGGCGGGACCATCGGTCGAGGGGGCGGTCCGGCAAACCGCGCGGTGCTGGCGCAGGCCGCCGGATCGGTCCATGGGCGGCTCAAGCTGACGGAGCAGGGCGAGGTCATCGCCGAGCGCTACCCGAGCCCGCAGATCGCGCAGCGGCACCTGGAGCAGATGACGAACGCTCTCCTCCTCACCTCCCGGCCCGGCCACGACGATGCGACGGCCGAGCAGGTGAACCGATGGCGGCCGATGATGACCGAGCTCGTCACCCTGGCCGAGGACGCCTATCAGCGGCTGGTGTGGGACGATCCGGAGTTCGAGGCATTCTTCGTCGGCGCGACGCCGATCGCGGAGATCAGCCTCATGGAGCTCGGCTCGCGGCCTGCGCGTCGGGCTGCGGCGAGCGCGCCGTCGCTCGCCTCCCTCCGCGCGATCCCGTGGGTCTTCGCCTGGGCCCAGAGCCGCACGAACCTGCCGGCCTGGTACGGGGTCGGTGCCGCGCTCGCCGGCTATGTCGAGCGGCACCGCGCTGCCGGCCGGGAGCAGCTGGCAAGCGCCTATCGCGATTGGGCCTTCTTCAGCTCGATCATCGACAACGTCGAGCTCGGCCTGGCCATCGCCGACCCGATCGTCGCCGCCCGATATGCAGGCCTTGCCGGCAACTCCGACCCGATGCGCCGCATCCGCGACACCATCCGCTTCGAGCGCGAAACGACGGAGGCCGAAGTGCTGCGCCTAACCGGCAGCACGCACCTGCTGGACCGCAGTCCGCGCCTCCAGCGCAGCGTCGAGCTGCGCACGCCCTACGTCGACGTCCTGTCCGAGCTCCAGGTGCG
>CAYYDA010000028.1:0-13492 GCA_964470495.1 uncultured Steroidobacteraceae bacterium
GATTGGATCGTGATCGACGAGATCAAGGGCGCAGGGCTGTATCGGTCCCTGTGGCAGTCGTTCGCCATCCTGACGCCGGTCCGGTCAGTCGGCGTGATGGGGGACGGTCGGACCTACGCAAACGTGGTGGCGGTGCGGGCGGTGACGAGCGACGACGGCATGACCGCCGACTGGGCGCGGCTGCCGTACGAAGTGCTGGCCAAGATCAGCTCGAGGATCGTCAACGAGGTTCCCGGGGTCAACCGCGTCGTGTACGACGTCAGCTCCAAGCCACCGGCCACCATCGAGTGGGAATGACGGCTTGATTTGGTAGCCTCGCTATCCTGAGAGCCATGCCACCAGCCGATGCGCTGCTGCCGTACGAGGAGGTCCGCGGCCACCTGCGGATCCTTGGTCAGCGTTACGTGGGCGTTCGCCCCATCCCGGTCGAGAAGATCACGGGCTCGGTCGACCGCATGGTCGATTTCGATCGCTTCTTCCGTCCTCGACGCCCCGAGCTCCGCAAGCGCGTCAAGTCGTTGAAGGCAGCATTCGAGCGCGACGAGATGCCTCCCATCACCGTGTACGAGGTGGGCGGGCTGTACTTCGTGATCGACGGCCACCATCGCGTGGCGCTGGCCAGGGAGACGCGGATGGAGTACATGGACGCCGAGGTGACCGCCATCAGCACCTCGCACCAGCTGCATCCGGGCGTCGACATCCCGCAGCTCATCCACACCGAGCAGCACCGCATCTTCATGGAGCGCACTGGCCTCGCCGGCGCAACCGCGAAGGACGCGAGCATCGAGGTCCATCGACCCACCGGTTACGCCGACCTGCTGGAGATCGTCGAGGCACACGCGTATCACCTCAGCGTCACACGCGGGGTGCTGGTCCCGATCGACGAGGCCGCGGCCGACTGGTACGCGGCCGAATTCTTGCCGGCCATCGAGGCCGTCCGCGCCGTAGGCCTGGTCGGTCGCTACGCGCACAAGTCCAACGGTGACCTTTACCTGTGGGTAAACGGGAAGCTTCGAGAGCTGCGCACGACCAACCGGGACGCCGCATGGGCCGATGCGGCGGAGGTGGCGCGGCGCGAGCGGGTGCCGCTCATGACGCAACGAACGCTGAAGCAGCAGCGACGCAGCCTCCTGCCCGCCGCCGAGCCGTTGGCCGGTGGGGCAACCCCCGCGAAAGGCACGTCCAGACCCAATCGCTGATCAACCCCTGAGCCAGTCTGCGGCTCGGTCCGCAGGCGGAAGCCGCGGGCTGGATGGCGCGTTCGTACGCGCCGGGCAATCCCCGGGTAGGATCAACGGGAATGTCAAGCTGGTTCGACAAGCTCCTCGAGGAGCTCCAGCGCCGCCAGGCCGAGGCCGATGCGCAGCGCGAGGGCCGTCCCTTCGAGCCCCGCGAACGCGGAGAGCCGCGTGAGCCGCGCAATGTGACTCCCCTCGACGACGCCCGACGCGGCCGCCGTGGAGCGGGCGGCAACGGCGGCAGCAGGGGCGGAAATGGCGGCGGGCCGACCTTCCCGCCGGCGGCTGGCGGCGACGTGCCGTGGCGGCGGTACCTGTTCATCGGTGGCGGCTTCGTCCTGCTGCTTGTCGTCCTGGGGCTCCTGGGAAGCGCCGTGAACCTCATCACCGACGTGATGTGGTACGACGAGCTCGGTCGTCGTGACGTCCTGACGACCCGGCTCTGGGCGCAGATCGCACTGTTCGGGATCGGCTTCGCCGCGATGCTCGTGCCGGTGCTGATCAGCATCTGGCTGGCGCAGCGGATCGCGCCCCAGGCGCCGGTGCGGCAGCTGGGCGGCATCGAGATGCCCGACGCGTCGCGCTTCATCGGGATCGCGCTCGCGGTCGTGGCGGTCCTGCTGGCCCTCGGCTCGGGCGCGGCGTGGAGCGGCAGCTGGCAGAACGTCCTCCTCTTCTTCAACGGAGGGGAGTGGGGTCGCGTGGATCCGACGCTCGGCCGCGACATCGGCTTCTACGTGTTCGACCTGCCGTTCTGGCGCTTCCTGCTCGGCTGGGCCTCGACCGCCCTCATCATCATCGGGCTGCTGACGCTCGGGACCTACGCCGCGCGGGCGTTGCGCTGGCAGTTCCACCTCTCGGCGCCGGTGCGGGCGCACCTGTCGGTCATCGGCGCATTGCTGCTGGTGGTGATCGCCGCCGGCTACCAGCTCGATATCGCGGAGCTCGCCTACGCGGTCGGCGGGCCGAACGACTCGGTCCACGCGGCGCTGTACACCGACATGAACGCCCGGCTGCCGGCGTTCGCGATCCTCACGGTGGTGGCGCTGGTCGCAGCAGCCATCCTGCTGCTCAACACCTGGTTCCGGACGCTGTGGCTGCTGGCGCTGGCCGGTGGGGCCTGGCTCGTCCTGTCCTTCCTGGTCGGCGGGCTGTACCCGACATTCGTGCAGACGGTCCAGGTCAGCCCCAACGAGCTCGCGGTGGAGCGGCCCTACCTGGTCAACCACATCGCGTCGACGCGGGCCGCCTTCGACCTGGATGCGATCGAGCAGCGCCAGTTCACCGGCGAGCAGGAGCTGTCGCGCGAGGTCTTCGCGCAGGACGCGGCCACCATCGACAACCTGCGGCTGTGGGACTACCGGCCGCTGCTGACGACGTTCGGGCAGGACCAGATCTTGCGGCGCTACTACGCATTCCTCGACGTCGACATCGACCGCTACGCGATCGCCGACGAGCAGCGCCAGATCATGCTCAGCGCACGCGAGCTCGACGTCGAGCGGCTTGCAGACAATGCGCGAACTTGGACGAACGAGACCCTCGTCTATACCCACGGCTATGGCATCACCGCCGTGCCTGTGGATGCGGTGACCGAGCAGGGGACGCCGGACTACCTCGTGAGCGGCATCAACAACGAACCGCAGCTGCCGGTCGGCGAGCCCCGGATCTACTTCGGCGAGGCGACCGACACGTACGTCGTGACCGGAACGACCACCGACGAGTTCGACTATCCGCTCGAGACCGGTGGCGACGCGGACGCGGACACCGGCGCGACGACCACCTGGGAGGGCACGACGGGCGTCGGGATCGGCAACCTCCTGAGCCGCGCACTCTTCGCGCTGCGCTTCGGCGACTTCAACCTGCTCATCAGCAACCAGCTGACCGAGGACTCGCAGATCCTCTTCCACCGCCAGATCGAGGACCGCGTGCAGCAGATCGCGCCCTTCCTGGCCTACGACGCCGACCCGTATCTCGTCAGCGCCGACGACCGGCTGCTTTGGGTCTGGGACGCGTACACGGTCTCGGATCGCTATCCGAACGCGCAGCCGCTGCCGTCGACGAGTCGTTTCGCGGGCGCCAACTACGTGCGCAACAGCGTCAAGGTCGTGGTCGACGCGTACGACGGCACCGTCCGCTTCTTCCTGATGCAGCCGGATGAGCCGATGATTGCCGCATACGCACGGATCTTCCCCGACCTGTTCGAGCCGATGTCCGCGATGCCCGAGGAGCTTGTGCCGCACCTCAGGTATCCGGAGGACCTCTTCACCGCCCAGAACGAGGCGTATCGCCTCTACCACCTGCCGGCGACCGAGGGCGGGGCGACCACCTACTACAACCAGGACGACCGGTGGGCCATCCCCGAGGACGTCTCGGAGGGGTCGGGCGAGCCGATGGAGCCCTACTACGTCACGATGCGCATCCCCGGCGAGGACGCCGCCGAGTTCGTCCTGATCCAGCCGATGGTGCCGGAGGGCCGGGCCAACATGATCGCCTGGGTCGCCGCGCGCATGGACCCCGGCTTCTACGGCGAGCGCATCGCGTTCCGCTTCCCGACCGACACGTCCACCCAGGGCCCGGCGCAGATCGAGGCGCGGATCGACCAGAACGACGCGATCGCCGCGCAGTTCGGCGTGTGGGACCGCTCGGGCTCGTCGGTGATCCGCGGCAACCTGCTGGTGCTGCCCATCGGCGACGACGGACTCCTCTACGTCGAGCCGATCTTCCTCCAGGCCGAGGGCGCGCCATTCCCCGAGTTCGTGCGCGTGATCATGGTCGACCAGCGGCGCGTCGCGTTCGCCGAGTCGGTGGAGGATGGCCTTCGCCAGCTGCTCGGTGAGGCCGAGCCGCCACCGGTGGAGGAGCCGGAGCCCGAGCCCTCTCCGGGCGAGTCCCCGGGCGAATCTCCCGGCCCGTTGCCCGAGGACGTCGCCGGCCTGGTCGCCGAGGCGCAGCGGCTATACGAAGAGGCGCAGTCGGCGCTGGCAGATGGCGACCTTGGCACCTACCAGGAGCGGATCGACGAGCTCGCGTCTGTCCTGGAGCGCCTGGTGGAGCTCACCGGCCAGTAGCGTCCCCGGTTGCCCGATATGTCGGCGCCCCAGCGTCATAACGAGCCCAGCCTGTAACGTCGCGCCGATCGGTCCGTCACGTTCCTATCGGATTCTCACCCACGGACCGTTAGCGCAACTTCGGCGGGCGGTCAGCGGGTCAGGGTGCGCGACCGCGAGCTCAGCCTGCCCTGCGAACCGTCGTCAACGGTCTCCCCGTGCAAGTCCGATAGGAATCCATTCGGTGATTCCGACATAGCGGTCTTCCGGTGCAAGACCGATAGGATTCATGGGCCGCGGGATCTATCGCCGATGGATCCGGCCGATAGATCGGCGCCGCCGACTGGTCCACCTCCTACACTCGCGAGCCATGGACGTGCTGGTGATCGGGTCGGGCGGGCGCGAGCATGCGCTCGCGTGGCGGCTGGCGCGCGACGAGGGCGTGCGACGCGTGCGCGTGGCCCCGGGCAACGGCGGGACGGCCGCGGTTGCTGAGACCGTGGACCTCGACGTGACGGACCCGGACGCGGTCGCTCGTCACGCGGTGCGGGAGCGGTACGGGCTCGTGGTCATCGGTCCCGAGGCTCCGCTGGCGGCCGGCGCTGCGGACGAATTGAACTCCGCGCGGATCCCGACCTTCGGGCCGACGCGCGCCGCAGCGCGCCTGGAGTCGAGCAAGTCGTTCGCCAAGCGCCAGATGCAGCGGGCGGGCGTGCCGACCGCATCGGCGGAGACCTTCACCGACCCGGACGCGGCTCTCGCTCACGTGCGCGCCGCAGAGTCGCCGCCGGTTGTGAAGGCCGACTGGTTGGCGGCCGGCAAGGGAGTGATCGTGCCGGAGACCCACGTGGAGGCGGAGGCCGCCGTGCGCGACCTGTTCGGGAGCGTGGCGCCCGGTGCGCGCATCCTCCTGGAGGAGCGGCTCACCGGGCGCGAGGTGAGCGTCTTCGCGCTCGTCAGCGACGAGGCGGTCGTCCCGCTGGCGGCAGCCTGCGACTACAAGCGCCTCCTCGACGGCGATGAGGGACCGAACACAGGCGGGATGGGCGCCTACGCGCCGGTCCCGTGGTTCGGAAAGTCGGCGCTCGAGCGGATGGCGGCCGAGGTCTTCGAGCCGGTCGCCTGGCGCATGGCGCGTGACGGATTTCCCTACCGCGGGGTCCTGTACGCGGGTCTGATCCTGACCCCCGATGGCCCGATGGTGCTCGAGTTCAACGCCCGCTTCGGCGACCCCGAGGCGCAGGTGCTGCTGCCGATGCTCGACGGAGACCTGGCCACGGCGCTCCTGGGCTGCGCCACCGCCGACCGCGGGGCGATGGAGGATTCGGTGGCGATTCGCGACGGGGTCGCGGTCGGCGTCGTCATCGCGTCCGAGGGCTATCCGGATGCGCCGCGCACCAGCCGCGAGATCGGCGGCGCCGAGCCCTCGTCCGCGGGCGACGACGGCAATGCGCTGTGCTTCCACGCCGGCACCCGACGCACACGCGACGGACGGTACGAGACGACCGGCGGCCGGGTCGCCACCATCGTCGGACGCGGCGGCTCCTTCGCGGCCGCTCGGGAGGCGGCCTACGGCCGTGTGGCGGAGGTGACCCTCGACGGCGGACGGTTCCGGACAGACATCGCCGCGCGCGAGCTAGGACCCGGCGATGGGACGGAGCTCGGCCACGAGGCCCGGTGACGCTATTCTTCCTACACCGATGCCCACCGTTGCCGTCATCTGCGGCTCCCGATCCGACCTGCCGACCCTGAAGGGCTGCTTCGACGTGCTCGACCAGTACGGCATCAGCTGGGAGGCATCGGTGATCAGCGCCCATCGCCAGCCCGATGCGCTCCACGCCTACGTCGGCCAGGCCGAGGAGGCGGGTGTCCGCATCTTCGTCGGTGCCGCCGGGCTCGCCGCGCACTTGCCGGGAGTTCTGGCCAGCCTGACGGCCAAGCCGGTGATCGGCATCCCGCTGGACGGTGGAAGTCTCGGCGGCGTCGATGCGCTCTACGCGGTCGTCCAGATGCCGCCCGGCGTTCCCGTCGCGACCGTCGCCATCGGGAGTGCGGGAGCAAAGAACGCCGCCCACCTCGCTGCACGCATCCTGGCGCTGTCGGATGCCGCGGTCGCCGAGCGGCTGGCAGCCTTCCGCACCGACCAGGCCACCGCGGCCGAGCTGAGCATCGACCCGCGCGCCTGAGCGCGGGAGCATCCTCATCGGTATCCTCGGACGGTGATCGATCGGTATGCGCTGCCCGAGCTGCGCGAGATCTTCGGTGAGGAGCGCAAGCTGGCGCTCTGGCTGCGCATCGAGCTCCTCGCCGTCGAGGCGCTCCACGAGGCGGGCGTGGTGCCGACGTCGGATTGGGAGCGCATCCGCGCCGCGGTGACGGAGGTCAATCCGGAGCGCGCCCGCGAAATCGAGCGGGAGTCGCAGCACGACGTGATCGCCTTCCTACGCTCGGTCACCGAGCCGCTCGGGCCGGAGGGTCGCTGGCTGCACTTCGGACTGACCAGCTCGGACGTCCTCGACACCGCCACCGGCGTCGTCCTCAGGGATGCCATCGCGGTGGTCCAGGGCGAGCTGGCTCGGCTCGTCGAAGTGGTGCATCGGCTTGCGCTCCAGTACCGCGAGACTCCCATGGTCGGGCGCAGCCATGGCATCCATGCCGAGCCGATCACCTTCGGATTCAAGACCGCCGGCTGGTACGCCGAGCTGGTGCGGGACGTCGAGCGGCTGGCACGCGCTCGCGACGCCATCGCCGTAGGCTCCATCTCCGGCGCCGTCGGGACGCATGCCAACGTGAGCGCCGAAGTGGAGCGGCACGTCCTCGAGGGCCTGGGGCTCGAGGCCGACCCCGCGGCGACACAGGTCGTCAGCAGGGATCGGCACGCGGAGGTCCTCACGACCCTCGCCATCCTGGGCGGCACGCTGGAGCGCATCGCGATCGAGATCCGGCACCTCCAGCGCACCGAGGTCGGCGAAGCGTTCGAGCCGTTCGGGTCCGGCCAGCAGGGGAGCAGCGCCATGCCGCACAAGCGCAACCCGATCCTGGCCGAGCGCGTCAGCGGGCTCGCGCGCCTGCTCCGCGCCGATGCGCTGGTCGGCCTGGAGAACATGGCCCTCTGGCACGAGCGCGACATCAGCCACAGCTCCACTGAGCGTTTCGTCTTCGAGCGTGCACTCGGGGTTGCCGCCTACGCCACCCGGACGCTGGCCGACATCCTGGACGGCCTCGAGGTCGACGCGGAGCGCATGCGCGCGAATCTCGAGCTGCTGGGCGGCATGGTGTACTCCGAGGCGCTGCTGCTGGCCATGGTCGCCAAGGGCGCGGACCGGCAGGACGCCTACAGGCTCGTCCAGGGCGCGGCGAAGCGAGCCTGGGCCGGCGAGGCCAGCTTCGCCGATGCCCTGCGCGGCGACCCCGCGGTGGGCGAGTGGCTCAGTGCCGACGAGGTCGAGCGCGCCATGGACCTGCGGCACCACCTGGCGGGGATCGACGTCACCTATCGGGCGCTTGGCCTCGACGCGGCCGAGTAGGTCCCGGGCAACCCGTTGATGCGCCGCTGGCTCTCGGTCGCCGCGGGGTCGGCGCAGCTCGTGTCCGAGCGACCCGCGCTGTGGCTGCCCGGCGCCCTGGCGTGGATCGTCAGTGTCGGCTGGATCCCGTTGCTCGTCGCAGTTGCGCAGCCGCCATCCCAGGCCGAGATGACCTTCCTGGGTGCCCGGATCGTGACGTCCGGGTCGTGGCCGTGGAACGCGTTGCTGATCGTGGCGCTCGTCACGGCCGTCGTCCTCGCGGCCTTCGTGCTGGTGGCGTCGGCCAATGCCGTGCTGCTGGACCTGCTGGGGCAGCGCAAGGCATCGGTCGCGAGCGCGGCGCGGCTCCTGCGCATCGCGCTGGTCGCCGCGGTCCCCGGGCTGATCGTCTTCGTCCTGCTGCTGATCCTTGCCGCATCTGTCGCACCGGGTGCCTTCAACGCGCCGGAGGAGGAGGCTGGCGGGCCGGTTCTGGCCGTGCTCCTTGGCCTGGCGCCGATCGTCATCGGGCTTGGGGTCGTGGTGGTGCTCGGCGCGGCATTCGCTGCGGTGGCCGATAGGACCGACGGGGTGCGCAGCGCCGTGCGGAGGCTTGCGCGCATCGGTGCCGCAGGATGGGTCCAGGTGGTGTGCGGCACGGCCATCCACGCCGGATTCCTGCTGCTCTCTGCGCTCCTGCTGCGTGTGCTGTGGGAGCCGATCGGCGTGCAGCTCGATATCGGCGGCGACTTCGACATCGCGTCGGGACTGCTGCTGGTAGGCTTCGTGGCGATCTGGCTCTGCCTCGTGCTCGTTGGTGGAGCCCTCCACGCGTGGTCGGCCACCACGTGGTCGCGACTGCTCGCGGCCGACTCGCGATCGATGCCCCCACAGAGGACCTGAGCCGGCGTGGAAGCCCTGGACGTCGGGACACAGCTCGAGCTGACGGCGCGGCTCGTCGTCGCCCTGCTGCTGGGCGGTGTCATCGGCTGGGAGCGGGAGCTCCAGCGCATGCCGGCCGGCTTCCGGACCCACGCGCTCGTCTCACTCGGATCGGCGATCTTCACGGTCGTGAGCGCCTACGCCTTCACCGGACCCGGCTCCGACCCGACGCGCATCGCGGCGCAGATCGTGTCGGGCATCGGGTTCCTGGGCGGCGGCGCCATCCTCCATTACGGCGGGACGGTGCGCGGCCTGACGACCGCCGCCTCGCTGTGGTCGGTCGCCGCCGTGGGGATGGCAGCGGGCGCCGGGCTCTACATCGTCGCGGCCGTCAGCACGGTCCTGGTCATCATCGGCCTCGAGGTCTTCCAGCGCGTCGAGCGCATGGTGAAGCGCCGGCTCGACATTCCGTCCCGTCCACGATCCACCCGCACCGATGAGCCCGAGGAGGGAGAGTGACCCACATGTCCACCGCACTGCTGCGCAGCGAGATCGATGAGCTGCCGCTGATCCACCGCGGCAAGGTTCGCGAGACGTACGAGGTGGACGACCGCCACCTCCTGCTGGTCGCGACCGATCGGCTGTCCGCGTTCGACGTCGTGTTCGACCAGCCGATCCCTGACAAGGGGGCCGTGCTCACGCGCCTGTCGGCCTGGTGGTTTGAGCAGCTCGCCGATCTCGGTCGCACCCATTTCGTCTCGGCCGACCTCGATCGGCTGCCGGAGCCCGCGAGGACGCACGAGCTGGCCGCGCGGTCGATGCTCGTGCGGCGCGCCGAGCGGATCGACGCCGAATGCGTGGTGCGCGGCTATCTCGCCGGGTCCGGGTGGGCCGAGTACCAGGGGAGCGGAGAGGTCTGCGGGCATCGGCTCCCGGACGGCCTGCGCGAGGCCGAGCGCCTGCCCGAGCCGATCTTCACGCCGTCCACCAAGGCCGAGGTCGGCCACGACGAGAACATCAGCCGCGAACGGCTGGGGCAGATGGTCGGGCAGGACCTCGCGCGCCAGCTGGAGGAGCGCTCGATCGCGCTGTACGCCGAGGGCGCGCGGCGCGCGGCTGGGCAGGGTCTGATCCTGGCCGACACGAAGTTCGAGTTCGGCTGGATCGACGGCGAGCTGGCGGTGATCGACGAGGTGCTTACGCCCGACTCTTCGCGCTTCTGGGATGGCGAGCACTACGCGCCCGGCTCGAGCCCGCAGAGCTTCGACAAGCAGTTCGTGCGCGACTTCGTCGCGGCGTCGGGCTGGGACAAGGAGCCTCCGGCGCCGGTGCTGCCCGATGAGGTGATCCGCGGGACGCGTGATCGCTACGTGGCCGCCTACGAGCGGCTGACCGGCCGGAGCTGGTGACGATGCGGTGGCAGGCCGAAGTGCACGTGACGCTGCGCTCGGGAATCAACGACCCGGAGGGCCAGACAATCGGGTCCGCGCTGCGCGCGCTCGGCTACACGTCGGTCAGCGAGGTCCGCAGCGGCAAGCTGATGCGCATCTCTTTCGAGGCCGATGACCACGCCACCGCCGAGACCGCCATCGGCGACATGTGCCGGCGCCTGCTCGCCAGCCCGGTGATGGAGACGGCAACCTGGGAGCTGCGTGCCGACGAGCAGCAGGACCAGGAGGCGGCGAACCCGTGACGCTCACCGTCCGCCGACCCCGCATTGCCGTCGCCGTCTTCCCCGGAACATGGTCGGAGCGCGACTTCGTCCACGTGGCCACCTCCGTCCTCGACTGGGACGTGCGCCTGGTGTGGCACACCGACGCGGATCTCGGCGCGCCCGATGCCGTGGTGCTGCCCGGTGGCTTCGCGCACGGCGACCACCTCCGCACCGGGGCGATCGCGCGCTTCTCGCCGGTCATGCGCTCGGTCGAGAGCTTCGCCGCAGCCGGCGGTCCGGTGATCGGTTCGTGCAACGGGTTCCAGGTGCTGACCGAGGCCGGCATGCTTCCCGGCGCGCTCACCCGCAACGACCACCTCGAGTTTCGCTGCGACTGGCAGTGGCTGCGGGTCGAGCATCCCGACCGAACCCCCGCATGGCTGGGCGATCTCGCCGATGGCGATCGCATCCGTCTGCCGATCAGCCATGGCGAGGGCCGCTACGTTGCCGACGACGCGACGCTCGACGCGCTCGAGCGCGATGGACGCGTGGTGCTGCGCTATGCCGATGCCGAGGGCCGGGTCACCTCGGCCGCCAATCCGAACGGGTCGGAGCGGGGGATCGCGGGCATCGTCAACGAGCGCGGCAACGTGCTCGGCCTCATGCCGCACCCGGAGCGTGCCGCCGAGGCGGAGGTGGGCGGGACCGATGGCCTGCGCCTCTTCCGCTCGCTGGAACGCTGGCTGCAAGACCAGCCGGCAGCCGCGGAGCGTCGGCTATGATCGAGTTCAGGCTCCAGATCTGGCGCAGGAGGCGAAGTTAGTGGACAACGACCAGCGGGACCGGCGCGAATCGGGCGACGCGGACGACGCGTCATCGTCGCCCCCCGATTCGCCCGATCTGTCATCGGGCGAGGAGGAAGCCGCGCCGGATCAGCCCTCGGATGCGCCGAGCGCCGATTCGACCCCGGACACTCCGATCCAGACGCCCGACGAGGCCGCGGAGCCGAGCGAATCTGTCGAGTCCTCCGACGCCGACACGTCGCCGGGGGAGCGCGTCGAGGCCGCGGAGATCGAGAGCTGGCCGAGCCAGGATGCGAGCTCGTCGCCGGAGCCGGCCGAAACCACCGCTGCATGGGCACCTCATTCGCCGGCCTGGCCGACCGAGCCCCCGGCCGCCGGCTCGGCCGAACCCGACACGTGGCCGACGGACGCGCCGGAGCGCGGCGATGAGCCGATTCGCGAGCCTGGGACCGACCCGATCGACGAGCATGCCACCCCAGCCGAGCCCCCGCCCTCCGAGGTCGAGGCGTACCCCGGCATGGTGACGCCGGTGGCCGCCGACGGCACCGACCTGGACGCCGCGGCAGCAGCAACGGCGGCCCACACCGTGCCCGCCGGCGAGGGCGCGACCGGCGAGAGCACCCAGTGCCCGCGCTGCGGGACGGAGAATCGACCGGGCCTCGCTTTCTGCCGTAGCTGCGGCCAGCGCCTGGTTGCCGCCGGCGTGGCGACCACGGTCGAGCGGCCCGGCACTCCCGAGGGCACGATGGCATGCCCACGCTGCGGGACGCACAACCGCGCCGGCGTTGCCTTCTGCCAGAACTGCGGCGCGAACCTTCGCGGGACGGCCGCTGGATACGTACCACCGGCAGTCGCCGCCGAGGACGTGGTCGAGCCGGTGGAGGTCCGTCGTGGTGGCGCGGTCCTGGGCCCGGTCGTGCTTCTCATCGGCCTCGTCGGGATCGTCACCGGCTACCTGCTCCCGTTCCTCTATGGCTCGGGCTCGCTGTTCGAGCGGGCATCGGGTCCCGACGGCTACGGGATTGCGTTCTGGTCGGCGTACCCCGAGGTCGGGGCAGCGCTGGCCGACCAGGCGTACTTCGGGCTAACCGGCCCGACTCCGCTGCTCGGCATCCTCCTCCTGGTGCTCGCCATCGCAGGCTTCATGCGCGCGACGCCGGGGCCGTTCCAGATCGTCGGACTCGGCATCGCGCTGCTGTGGAGCGTGGGCATCATCGTCCTGTTCGTCGTGACGGAGCTGCTCGGCAACTGGGACGGCGACCTCGTGGGTCTCCTGCGCGTGCTGACACCGGCCGGGATCATCTTCTTCCTCTCGTCGCTGATCATCGTGATCGGGACGCTCACACGCTTTGGTCGGAGCTGACGATGGCTCGTTTCTGCCCGAACTGCGGGACCGAGGTCGACGATACGGCGGTGTTCTGCCCGACCTGCGGGCAGCCGATCGACCAGGCGGACGAGGCCGAGATCCCGCCCGCACCGGCATGGCCCGATCCGGTCCGAACCGACGAGCCGGCCGAGGATGTCCGCTCGGAGAGCTGGAAAGACGCGGCTGCGCCCGATCCCGAGCCGGCGTTCGCCGGTCGGGTGGAGGACGCGACCCGCGTCGAGTCCGCACCACCGCCCCGGCCGGTGGCGGCTCCGGCCGTCGCGGCTGAGACTGGCCCGCGGCAGGAAGGGCGGCAGATCAATCTGCCCGTCACGTGGCCGGTCACCCTGTCCGCCTGGCTCATCGGCGTCGGGGCCGCCGTCGGTGCGATTGGCGTGCTCATCGGCCTGTTCCGAGGCGTCATCAATCCGATCGACGTGCTCCTCATGCTCCTCCTGCTCGGCATCGCGGTCAGCGTGTTCTTCTCGGCGATCGTGCCGGCGGTCCCGCACCTGCGCCTCGCCACCTTCGTGGTGGTGCTGATCGGCTTCGGGATCGGCCTCGATCGCATCGGCTTCGGGTTGTCCGGCATCGGCGAGCTGCTGCTGTTCCTGGGGACCGCCGCGGCGGCAATGGGATGCATCCTCCTCGAGCTGGGTCGGGACCAGCCGCTGGGCGGTTCCGCGCGCTGACATGACCCTGGCCCTGCCCACGGCCGAGCAGCGGCATGGCCTGACGGAGTCCGAGTACGACCTCGTCGTCGAGGCGCTCGGCCGCCACCCGAACCCGGTCGAGCTTGGCATGTTCGGCGCGATGTGGTCCGAGCATTGCGCCTACAAGCACTCGCGTCCGTTGCTCGGGCGGCTGCCGTCGACCGGCGAGCGCGTGCTCGTCGGACCGGGTGAGAACGCCGGCGTCATCGACATCGGTGACGGGCTGGCCGCCGTCTTCAAGGTGGAATCACACAACCACCCGAGCGCGGTCGAGCCGTACCAG
>CAYYDA010000029.1:0-13443 GCA_964470495.1 uncultured Steroidobacteraceae bacterium
CGACGAGGCGAAGGCCGTCGAGGCGCGCAAGCGCGCCGAGTCGGAGCTCGAGCAGACAAAGGACCCGGTTGACATCGCCCGCGTCCGTGCATCGCTGCAGACCGCGCTCATGCGCGAGCGCATCGCCACTCGACGCCGCTCGCGGGGCTAGGTGGCCGGCTGCGGTAGCATCGCCGCATGGGCGACGAAGGACCGATGACCCCCGAGGAGGCCGAGCGCGCGCACCTGCGCGGGCCGGCGGGAGCGCCGGACGCTGGGCATCGGCGCATGCAGGAGCTTCGCAAGATCGGTCGTGAGTACCCGTTCATCTGCCCGGTCGACTTCAAGCCCCACAAGGGCTCGCCGCCCGGCGAGGACCCGAACCTGGATCCCGACTTCGTCGCGAATCATCGCGAGGACGACGGCGCACACTACCTGGGCTGACCGATGCTGACCTGCGACCAGTGCGGCACGCGCATGCCGCAGCTCCCGGTGCGGATCGAGATCGTGCGCGAGACCGGGCCGATCGGCCTGCCGACGAGCCCGGCCCACGGCGAGACCGTCAACTTCACGAAGCCGTATCGGTTCTGCTCTGCCGAGCACCTGTACCTGTGGGCGCGCGAGGGCCGCATGATGCTCTGCAACCGCCAGCCGACGCCGTTCGAGGCGGGGATGCAGCCCTACCTGCCGTCGCGGCACATGGGAGGGCGGCTGGGCCTGTGCGATGGTCACCACACCGGCACGCACGAGTGGAAGGAAGCCTTCCCGAGCTGACAGCCGCTAGACTGCATCGCTTCATGCAGAAGTTCGTCATCACCGGCGGCGTGCCTCTTTCCGGGCAGGTGCGCATCGCCGGCGCCAAGAACGCCGTGCTCAAGGAGATGGCCGCCGCCGTCCTGACCGATGAGCTGGTCACCCTGCGCAACGTCCCGAAGATCAGCGACGTGGCCATCCTGCGCGACGTGATGGGCGACATCGGCTTCGAGGTGAAGCGGACGAATGGCGACGGGCTCGAGATCCGCGCGCGCGAGGTAACGTGGCCGTTCGTGCCGCTCGAGGCCGGCATCAAGATGCGGGCGAGCTTCATCCTGCTGGGTCCGATGCTCGCGCGCTTCGGCCGCCTCATCCTGCCCAACCCCGGTGGCGACCGAATCGGTCGGCGGCCGGTCGACTACCACGTCGCCGCGATGGAGGCGATGGGGGCCACGATCGACTACCGCAATGGCTACTACTTCGCGTCGGCGCCGGCCGACGGCCTGCACGGCGCGCACATCGAGTTCCCGACCGTCACCGTCATGGGGACCGAGAACGCCATCCTGGCCGCGACCCTCGCCCGCGGGACGACGGTGATCGACAACGCCGCACTCGAGCCGGAGGTGGACGACCTGATCGCCATGCTGTGCGCCATGGGCGCGCAGATCCAGCGCACGGCCGAGCGGCGGATCGAGGTGCAGGGCGTCGAGCGCCTTGGCGGTGCCGAGCACCGCGTCATTGGGGATCGGCTCGAGGCCGAGACCTTCGCCATCGCCGCCGCCATCACGCGCGGCGACGTGACCCTGAACGGGATCGACCCCGCGCACCTTGCCGCATTCCTCGAGGTCTGCGACCGGATGGGGGTCTCCTACGAGGCCGATGCGGCCACCGCCACGCTCGTCATCCGCGCGGCTGCCGGCGGTGACCTGCGGGCGGTCGACGTCACGACCGATGCGTATCCCGGCTTCGCCACGGACTTCCAGGCGCCCCTCTCCGTGCTGCTGACCCAGGCCGTCGGCGCGTCCACCGTCCACGAGACGATCTTCGAGGATCGCCTGGATCACACCCGCCAGCTGGTGAAGATGGGCGCCGATATCGAGCTGCTCGACGAGCGGCGCGCGCGCATCACCGGCCCCACGGCACTGCGCGGCGCCGAGGTTGCGATCGCGGACCTGCGCGCAGGTGCCACCCTCATCCTCGCCGCGCTGGTGGCGAGCGGGACGAGCGTCATCTCTGGCATCGAGCACGTCGACCGCGGTTACGAGCAGATCGAGGCAAAGCTCGTCGCCCTCGGGGCCCGGATCAACCGCATCGAGGCTTGACCCGGGTCACCGGCGCGGTTGGCAGCGCGGGCACCAGTACGTGAGGCGCGCCAGCTCCCCCTGGCGCGCCACGTCGATGCGCGTCCCGCATCGGCGACAGGGTTGACCGGCCCGACCGTAGACCCAGAGGCCCTGCCCACGCACCGGGCTGCCTGTGGTAACCCTGGCACCGCCGCGGGTGTTCGCCTGGAGCAGGCGCCGGGCGGTACGCAGGGCGCCACGCAGATCGTCGTCGGTGAAGGACGCGACGGCTGCCCACGGATCCATCGCCTCCAGGAACGCGACCTCGCTCTTGTAGACGTTGCCGATCCCCGCCACCGCCCGCTGGTCCAGCAGCGCGTTCCCCAGCTCCTCGGCCGCGCGCTCGAGAAGGCGCCGCACAGCTTCATCGGCGTCGAAGTCGCCCGCCAGCAGGTCAGGCCCAAGCCCGGTCAACGAGCGTGAGCGGCGAAGGTCCGCATCGGTCAGGAGCTCGACGACCGGGGTGTTGAACGCCACGGCGATGGCCTCGGCGGTCTCCAGGATGGCGCTCGCCTCGCGCGTCGGCCTGCGCCAGCGCTCACCGGGCCGGTATCGGTGCCAGGAGCCGGTCATGCGCAGGTGGCTGCGCAAGGTCAGCCCATTGTCGAAGCCGATGAGCAGGTGCTTCCCGCGCGGCTCGACGTTCGACACCGTCGCGCCGACCAGGCGCGAGAGGTCGGGCACGCGCCGAAGGCCCGGCTGCGCCTGCGCGCGGGCACCCGTGATGCGGCGGTTCTGCAGGGCGGCTCGAAGCACCTCGGCAGTGCGGAAGATCGTGTCGCCTTCGGGCATTGACCCATTGTGGGGCGCGCGAGCCGCCGCCAAAGGTCAGAGGGATGCGGCCATGATCGCTCGGTATACTGCGGCCCACCCCACGAAGCCCGCATTGGACCGATATCGCACGCATGAAAATCGGCATCGACCTCGGGACGGCCAACATCCTTGTCTACGTCAAGGGGAAGGGCGTCGTGCTCAACGAGCCGAGCGTCGTGGCGATCTCCGAGGACGACAACCGCCTTGTCGCCGTGGGAGAAGAGGCGCGAGAGATGATCGGGAGGACGCCCGGGAACGTGCGTGCCATCCGTCCCATGCGCGACGGCGTCATCGCCGACTACCTGATCACCGAGGCGATGCTCAAGTACGTCCTCAACAAGGTGGCCCGCGTCCGGCTCTTCAAGCCGGAGGTCATGATCAGCGTCCCGAGCGGCGTCACCAGCGTCGAGAAGCGCGCCGTGCGCGACGCGGCCCTGAAGGCGGGGGCCAAGGAGGCCTACCTCATCGAGGAGCCCTTGGCGGCGGCGATCGGCTCGAACGTCCCGATCAGCGGGCCGAGCGGCAACCTGATCATCGATATCGGCGGCGGCACCAGCGAGATCGCGGTGATCGCACTGGGCGGCATCGTGGTCAGCACGTCCCTGCGCGTGGGCGGCAACCGGTTCGACGAGGCCATCGCGAACTACATACGGCGTAAGTACAACCTGATGATCGGCGAGCGGACGGCCGAGGAGGTGAAGATCCAGATCGGCTCGGCGCTGCCCCTCGACGAGCCGCTCAAGATGGAGGTCAAGGGCCGCGACATGATCGCGGGCCTGCCGAGGACTATCCCCCTCACTTCGACCGAGATCACCGAGGCGATCGAGCAGCCGCTCCAGGCGATCATCACCGCGGTCCGCAATGTGCTGGAGCAGACGCCGCCCGAGCTCAGCTCCGACATCATCGACAAGGGAATGGTCATGACCGGCGGAGGCGCGCT
This sequence comes from uncultured Steroidobacteraceae bacterium, assembly GCA_964470495.1. Lineage (GTDB taxonomy): Bacteria > Chloroflexota > Limnocylindria > QHBO01 > QHBO01 > JACDBZ01. The sequence goes on from CAYYDA010000029.1 coordinate 3,829, forward strand.
GCTGCGCAACCTCGACAAGCTGCTGACCCAGGTGACCGGCATTCCGTGCCACGTCGCCGAGAACGCGCTCAACTCGGTGGCGGTCGGCACCGGCATGGCGCTCGAGAATTTCGCCACGTACCGCAAGAGCCTGGTGGGCCACTCCTGAGCCGATGAGGACGACGTGACCATCGCCGCGACGGCGACGAAGCTGCGTGCACGGCTGGCCGAGGAGCGAACGAGGACGGGAGGGCCCGCAACGGAGCGCGTCTTCGCCGACTTCCACATCCATACCCGCTTCAGCCGCGACTCGATCCTGACGGAGCAGAAGTTCATCGAGAAGGCCGTGGAGCGCGGTCTTACGCACGTCGCGGTCACGAATCACAACAACATCGAGGGCGCCATCGCCGTCCGCGACAAGGTCGCGGAGATGGGGCTGACCGACCGGCTCACCGTCATCCTGGGCGAGGAGGTCTCGACGGCCGACGGCGAGGTCGTCGGCATCTTCCTGACGAAGACCATTCCGCGCGGGCTGAGCGCCAAGGAGACTGCCGACGAGATTCATCGGCAGGGCGGCCTCGTCAGCATCCCGCACCCGTTCGACCCGTTCCGTGGCTCGCACATCAGGGAGGGGCCGTTGCGGAACCTGGCGGACACCGGCAGGATCGACTGCGTCGAGGTCTTCAACTGCCGCATCACGCTCCAGCGCCACAACGACGAGGCCGCCGAGTTCGCGAAGCGATACGGCATCCCGGGCATCGCGGCCTCCGACTCCCACTCGAGCTTTGAGGTGGCGATGGCCTTCAACGCCCTCCCGCCATTCGAGACGGCCGAGGAGCTCAAGGCGGGTCTTGCCCGGAACGAATGGCATGCGAGCCGGTCATCCGTGTTCATCCACGCCACGACCCGATGGGCGGTCTGGAAGAACATGTTCGACCACTGGCGCGGCAAGCGGACTGCCGCCGGACCGATCCTGGGTCCCGCGAAGCCCGAGGAGGTCCAGCGTGAGCCCGTCCAGCGCCCGACCGGCGCCGAGCTGCCCGCCAAGGAGAAGGCGGACGAATGACCGTGGACGACGAGCGGGAGGTCGGCCCCGACTTCGAGGAGCAGGTGTCGCTCCGCCGGCGGATCCTGAACGTGCGGACCATCGGCTCCCTCGCCTTCGGGCTCCTCCTCCTGTTCTTCCTGTTCCGCGTCGTATTCAGTCCGAACTTCGACTGGGGCGAGGTTGCTCGTCTCATCGGCCAGGCGAACTTCGGCTTCCTGGTGCTGGCCTTCGTCATGTACTACGCGACCTTCCCGCTCCGCGGCTACCGCTGGCGCTACGTGCTGGCGCGCAGCGGCACGTCCGTCGGTCTTCGGGATGCGACCGAGATTCTCTTCCTGTCGTGGTTCGTGAACTGCCTGGTGCCCGCCAAGCTGGGCGACCTGTACCGGGCCTACCTGCTGCGTGGCAACTTCGGCGCGTCGCTGTCGCGAACGGTGGGCACCGTCTTCATCGAGCGCATCGCCGACATCATCGTCATCGCCGTGCTCGCCCTCTCGGCGGGCTACTGGTCGTTCCGTGGTCGTTCGCGGCCGGACATCGACACGCTGTTCATCATCGGGTTCGTGGTCGCAATCGCCCTCATCCTGCTGGTGGTGGCGCTGCGGCTCTTCGGCGGCCATGTCGGGCGATGGCTGCCTGCCCGCATCGGCGAGCTCTGGGACCGGTTCCACGAGGGAAGCACCGGCTCGCTCACGATCCGCAGCGTGCCGGTCATTCTCGTGCTCACCGTCGGGATCTGGACGCTGGAAGGGGCCCGGCTCTACCTGGTCATTCGCGCGCTCGGGCTTCCAGAGGTGGGTCTGGGCATCAGCTCCTCGATCTTCGTCGCGCTTGCCGCGGCGCTCCTCACGGCCATTCCGCTGACCCCGGCCGGCTTCGGCTTTGTTGAAGCGGGGATCATCGGCGTGCTCTTCCTGTATGGCGTGCCGGAGGAGCCGGCGGCGGCCGTCGCGCTGGTGGACCGGGGACTCACGATCCTGACGGTCATCGTGCTGGGCGGCATCCTGTACGCCTTCAGCGCCAAGGTGCGGCGCGCCCACGGACCACGACCGGCGGCCTCGACCGGCTGAGTCGGCGCCGCGCGGCTCACGTCCCGAACGCGCTCGGTACCTTTCTCCCATTGAGACGTCCTGCCCTGCGGGTGATGCTGCGGTTGCTCGTACGCACCACCGGTGCGCCCACGGACCGATGGCGTACAGCGCACGAAGGTCGTAGATGACGCTTCAGACGCCGCGATCCTTCAACGCCTGGCTCCGTGGCCAGTTGAAGGAGAAGAAGATGAGCCAACGGCAGCTTGCCCTGCAGTCGGGGGTGGATCACTCCACCATCAGCCGGCTGATCAAGGGTGATCGCATGCCGTCGCTCGGCACGGCGACGAAGCTGGCGCGCGGCCTGCGAGAAATCCACGAAGAGGCCGATGGGCCCGCATACTTCGAGTCGCTGAACTCGCGTCCCATGCTGCCGACAACCCGCGTCGAGTACGCCCTGCGTGGCGACGAATCCCTGACCGAGGCCGATGTCCGCGAGCTGATGCAGGCCTACATCACCGTCCGCGCGCGTCGCTCCCGTGACACGAACGGCTCGAACCCCGTCCCCAACGGGTACTCGAACGGCAGCTAGAGCAGCAGCGGCCTAGCGCGGGACGTCCCGCCGCCCCATCCGCGTCGAGCGACGATTGGTGCGAAACGCCTTCGGCGGCAGGATCGGGAGCTCCGTTGCGCCGCCCCACAGCGCCCATCCGCGTCGCATGTTGACCGCGTCCCAGCCCTCATCGGTGCCCGGCGTCTCCATGATGAACGCCGTGCCCGCAAGTCGTGGGTCCCGCAGCAGCGCACCCAACCCCAGCGGGCCGATCTGCCCCGTCCCCACGTGCTCGTGCCGATCCGTTCGTGACCCGAGCAGCGACCGCGAGTCGTTGAGATGGATCATTGGCAGGCGATCCAGTCCGATCAGCTCCTCGAACCGATCCACGACCCCAGCCGCACCGTCCGCCGTCGAGATGTCGTAGCCGGCGCCCCACAGGTGCGCCGCGTCCAGGCAGAACGCCAGCCGGTCGGCTGCCGCGCCCTCGGCGCCCTCCAGTATCAGCGCGAGCTCCTCGATCCGCGAGCCGAGGTTGTCGCCACCACCCGACGAGTTCTCGAGCACCAGCCGGACCGATGGAGGCGACAGCTCCAGGACGGCGCGCACGTTCTCGACGATGCGGCGCAGGCCGGCCTCTGCCCCGACGCCCCGGTGCGAGCCGATGTGCGTGTTGACCAGGGTTGCGCCGTAGGCTGGGGCGCGCTGGAGCTCGTAGGCCAACCCGTCGCGCGACTGCGCCGCGAACGGCTCCGAGCTGCCGGCCAGGTTGATCAGGTACGACGCGTGGATGGCGATCGTCTCGATGCCGGCCCTGGCGCAGTAGGCGATGAACTCCGGGGCGTCCGCGGGCGGATCCGCCCGGCGACGCCAGGCGGTCGGGTTGTCGCTGAAGATCTGCAGGGCTCGGGCCCCGATCTGGCGTGAGCGTCGCGCCGCCCGCATCAGGCCGTTCGCCACGCCCAGGTGGAGCCCGACGCGCGGCGATCCGGGGGGCCAGGTCAGGCGCCGCCGCGGCTCCGGGCGTGCTAGGGTGCGGGCCATGGAGTTCCAACGGCCCGATGGACGAACCGACCCGATGAGCGTGGGGCTCGTCGCCTTCTTCGCGGCGCTGATCGTGACCGTCGCGGCGCTGCTGGTCCTGCCGGCCCTCCTCTGACCGACGCCTCGCGCCTCAGCGCGATCTCCCGTTGCCGATGACGGGCTCGATCAGCCCGTAGGACCCGTCCCTCCTCCGATAGAGCACCGCGACCGAATCGGTCTCGGCGTTGAGGAAGAGGAAGAACGCGTGTCCTAGCTCTTCCATCTGCGCGATGGCGTCCTCCTCGAACATCGGCTGCATATCGAAACGCTTGAACTTGACGACCGACGGACGCTCGTCGGGCTCGGTCTTCCCGACGGCCTCCGCCTCGAGGGCGCTGGTGGCCTCCTCGGTGTGCCGCTCCCGCACGCTGCGTGGCCGCTCCTTGGCACGCACCGCCTGGCGCTCCAGCCTGTCGAGGACGGTGTCGATGGCGGCTAGTGGGGTGGGGCCCGCGGCGGTGGAGCGCAGGATGTGACCATTGGTGACGATCGTTACCTCTGCCACGTTGGCGGACTCGGAGGCGTGGGAGGCCTTCGCGATGAGCTCGACGCTGGCCTCGGCGTCCTCGTGCGCGATCCGGTCGAGCCGCTTGAGCTTGTGCTCGATTTCGCTCCGGAGCCTGTCGGTGAGCTCCAGGTTGCGGGCCGTCAGGTTCGTCTTCACTCTTCCGTGCCCTCCGGGTGCGCGGGCGCGCCGCGTGGCCCTTACGGTAGCACCCGCGCTGCCCGATAACCCGGCAGTAAGAAGCCGGTACGCGCCCACGCTGCAGGATGGGCTGCATCGTGGCTGTGCTCGATCTGCTGCTGCCGCCGGCGTGCCTCGGCTGTCGGGCGCGCGGCTCCCTGCTGTGCGCCCGCTGCACCGCTGCCATGAAGCCGCCTTCGCGGCCGGAGGACCGCTTCGTCGCGGCCGATGCAGGAACCGTGATCGGCACGCATCTCGCCCTCGGGATCGGCGCGTTCGCCTACGACGGTCCGATTCGCCGAGCGCTGGCGCAGCTCAAGTACGAGGGCGCGGGTCGAGTCGCGCCCATGCTGGCACGGGCCGGCCTTCCCGCGTTCCGCGACCTGCTGGCCGTGAGCGGACCCGCCGTGCTGACTCCCGTGCCCGTCCACGTCGAGCGGCTGCGGGCACGCGGCTACAACCAGGCCGCACTCGTTGCGCTCGAGCTTGGTGGGGCGAGCAGGTTGCCCGTGCGCGACCTTCTGGTGCGCGCTCGGTCGACCACTCGACAGCATCGGCTCGATCGGGCCGGACGGCTGCGCAACCTCCGCGGCGCCATCGGCCTGGCGCCCGGCACCCAGGCGCCGAAGACCGTGATCGTGGTCGACGACATCATCACCACCAGTGCCACGCTCGAGGCCTGCGCCGCCGCGCTGATCGGCGGCGGGGCGGAGGCGGTATACGGCTACGCGGTGGCGCGCGAGGTCTGAGGCTGGTCGAGCTCGACGTTCTCGAGCACGAGCTCGTCGCCGACCTGTGTCCCGCTGGCGGTCACCGCGCCGACGGGAAGCTCCAGGCAGTCGCGCGCGCCGGGTGCCCACCACACCACCCGCCACGGCTTCAGGTTGGCCGCGATCTTCGTCACGCGGCCGGCCTTGCTCACGAACAGGGCGTCGATGGCGTAGCGCATGAAGAACATGTGGATCGATGACGACCTCTCGATGAACAGCCCATCGCCCGGGTCCAGGCGGCTCGTGCCGAGCAGGCCCACCGTTCGATCCCGCAGGCTGCGCGCGACGCGCGCGCGCTCAGCGATGGTCGTACCGCGCGTCCGGTTCTCGATCCTTACCTGCCGCGACATACGCCCATGGTACCGACCTTGTGAGTGGGCGACCCCCTACGGGACGACCAGGCGCACCGGGTTGCCGCGGATGCTGACCTCCCACGTCGTGGTGTCGTTGCCGCTGGTGACCGTGTAGCGGATCTTCCACCAGCCGGACTCGGTCTCGCCGGACGGCTGGAGTCCACCGACCCCGTAGTTCGCATCCAACGGCACGTTGATCGTGATCCATGAGTTCTGGTAGAGCGTCCCACCGCTCGTGAGGTTCGGGCACCCGGCGGGCGGTGCGGGCCCGCTGCCGCCACCGTAGGTCTGGATGCAGGTCACGTTGGTACCGCTGCGGCCGTTGTCAGCCGTGTAGCTGAACGGGACGGGGTCGTAGGAGTTGCCGTCGGGGCTCAGGATCTGCATCCAGGCCTTGGCTCCCACATCGCCAGGATCGAACAGTCGGATCTCGACGGTCTTGCCGGCACCGGCTGGACGGTCGATCTGGGCGAGGTAGAACTCCTGCTGGCCGCCCTCGATGTTGGCGTACGAGACCATCCGGCCCGATCCGTAGATGTGCGGCTCGCCGCCACCGTCCGCGAGGATCGACCACATGTTCTCGAAGCTCTCGTCCGCGTTGGCGTTCCCCTGCCCGGCGACCTGGCTGGTCGTCGTCACCTGGATCCGGTACGTCCCCGCTCCGACGGTGGCCATCGGCCACCACTTGTTGTGCCAGTAGCCGCCGACCGCTGGATTGGTGATCGCGCCCTCGGCGCAGTTGGGAGGATTCGCGGGCTCGCCTGCGTCGCTGTAGCCCTGAGGTGGGACGGCGATATCCGTCACGAGATCGGCCTGGAACTCGTTTACGAAGAGCGTGTCGCCGCTCGTGGGCATCAGCGTGTGCTGTGAGCGGAGGGCTGATCCGTTCGTGTTCCACAGGCGGAAGTACGTCGACACGGCGTTTGCGTCCCCCAACCAGTGGTCGCCGGCGCCGTAGTGACCCAGGCCGACGGGCTTCGAGGTTGCACAGAACGTTGGATCGAAGATGTAGATCGTGCCGCCGCTCGGCATTTCGATGGTGTAGTCGTATCCCAGCGGGTCGTACTCCGCGTTTACGCCGGCACCGTCACGACCCGTGGCGTAGGCATCACCCGTCGACCGGCTGCTGCCCTGGCCCTCGATGGCGCCCCAGAAACCCTGGCTGCACGTCACTGGATCCGTGCACAGCGGACTGCCATCGGGCGCGAGGATCTCCCGAGACTGGGTGGCCCCTACCCCGGTGTAGTAGACCGTGACCGTGATGAAGTCGAGGTCAGTGCGCGCAGTGTCCGTGCAGGCCGATCCGGGATCGACGTCCCTGACTCGCGCGACGAACTGCGCGTTCGACAGCTCCGCGTCCGTCCAGGTCCGGCCCCACGTGTCGGTGGGGGATCCGAGCTGGTACGTCGCGAACGTATCCGTCAAGGTCTGGGTCTTCTGCGTGGTATAGGAGCCGGCGGCGCCGTTGTTCCACGAGAGCGCCACGCCGATGGCGCACCCGAAGGGGGACGCATCCGCCGAGCGCGCGTCGACACGGACCTGGATCCCGGTGATCGTCCTGCCTGCCGGAATCGCGGGGAAGTTGAAGTTGCTGTAGCCCTGGTTGGCATGGGTGGCGTTATTGGCATGCGTGGTGCCGCCGTCGACGAGCGCCTCGTTGGGGGTGGTCCAGCTGTTCGGGGCATGCGTGGCGGTTGGTGCCCGCGTGCCGCCGTTGGTCGGTGGCCCCGGCACTGGCGCACGGAAGTCGCCGACACCGTAGTAGTTGAGGGGGCTGCCCATCGGCACGGGTCGGACGAAGTCAGCCCTCGAAGTCCTCGTCACGGTGACCTCGCTCCAGCCCCATAGTCCCATGAAGAACGTGTCGACCGGCGCCGAGACGGTGACCAGCATTCGGCGGACGTTGTCCGGATCCTGCCGAGGAGTGACCACGACCCCACCGGTGCCGTTGGTGTATCGGTTCTTCTGCGCCTCAGCCAGCGCATCAGCGACCGCCAGGTCCACACGGCCCGGGAGGTTGACCACGCCGGCGAGCGCTGCGGCATCAGCCGCCCGCTGGACTTGAAGCTGGTTGCTGAAGATCCATGCCAGGTCGATCACGATGGCCGTCATGCCCAACAGAATGGTGAGCAACGCGGCGAAGATCACCAGGACCTGGCCTCGCGGGGCTCGCTCGCGAGCGTTCACGGCCGGTGGGTTCTGTGAAAAATCGGTGATCGGCAGCATTTCTCGTATTCCTCAGAGGTCGCTTGGTGCGAGTGGCATGACGGTGCGATCGGTCATAGTCAACGAGAAGACGTTGAACAGCTGAGTGAGCGGAGTCCGATAGCGGTACGTGTAGGTGAGGCTGACTCCCACGGAATCGGGTGTCGCCGCGTTCGCGATCCGTGAGCACGCCGGCCAGCTGGCAGAGGCCTGGACGAAGTCAAGGTTCTCCCCATCGACAACCGGCCCGCCGTTGGGGCTGTACGTCCATCGATTGACTGGCCCGAGCTCTTGGCCGTTGACACCCGCCCGGTAGATGCGGATCTGAGAGACCTCGTTCATGGCGACGTCCGAGCCGGGGCTCGTGAGCACGCGCTGAACCGCGGCAATGATCTGCGGGTCGATCGTGGCGCAGAACGCGCTGTCCCCGTCCCCGTTCGAGAGCGCGGCCCCGGTGCGGGCTCCTTCGCGGCTCGAGTACTCGAGCGTCAAGTGGTGATCGAAGACGAAGCCGAACTCCAGGGTCCCAAGGACGATCAGGAGAAAGACTGGGAGGATCAGCGCCAACTCGACCATCGATTGGCCGCGTCGGCTCCCGGGCAGCCTTCGTCGTGCACGGGCGATCACAGCGACGGCTCCATTCGCATTGCGGTGCTGTGCGTGAACTCGAAGCCAGTGCCACCCAGCGTGACGATGTTGGCCAGGGGGGTCACCCAGAAATGGTCGTACGTGATGGAAATGCCGATGGTGTCGACGGTGTCGTGGGCGCCGCCACAGCCGCCGATGACATCGCACCGGGCCGCCTCGGGGTATCCGGCCGCCCCGACCAGGGTGTAGGGCACAGTGACCGACACGCCATCTGGCAGCGCGCAGGTGGTCGAGCCAGTCCGGCGGTACACATTTACCGGGTTGCCGGGCATGATCGCTCCGGTGTCGGTGGCCCAGTAGACACGGACCTCCTGGATCTGGGCACGAGCGGACGGCGTGGAGACGTCTTCGTCGATGCTCTCGAGGATGATGCAGTCGGCTCCCGAGTCGCCTGACGCCTCGGCCGCCAGCAGGGCGGCGTCGCGGCTCGCGAAGTTGACGGAGAGGAGAGCGTTGAATGCGAACGCGAACTCCATGAGTCCGATGATCAGGAGGAGGAAGATCGGCAGGATCAGGCCGAACTCGACCATCGACTGGCCGCGAGCAGATGCGGATGGCCGCGATGACCGGGTGGCCGTCTCGTCGATTGCTGGCCTGAGTTTGAAGAGCATGGACCTCACTTGTTTCTCCCGAAGGCGTGTCGCCACCGTAAGTTGGGCACCTTGCGCGCCACCTTGCAGCGGGTCCTAAACGCTAGGTGGGTCGTACCGGGTGGGCGATAGGAAAATCAGCGACGGTCCAGGGGGGCCTGGCGTCATGTCCGGTTGGCATGGGTGCGGTCCCGTGGGGTGAGTACCCAGTACTTCTGGGCCGCGAAGCGACCGCGAAGCAGCCGCGGCCGCTACCCGGGCCCAGATACCGTGATCGGTTCGCCGGACTCGGCATCGGCACGCTCGGCCGGGAGGGTAACGACGAATGCGCTCCCGCGGCCGAGCGTCGAGCTGACCTCGATCGTTCCGTCCATCGCCCGCACGAGACCGTGGGCGGCGTAGAGACCGATCCCGCTTCCATCGGGTGCGATGCGGCGCACACGCTCGTCTCGGAAGAATTGCTCGAATGCCCGCGCCGCCGTGGACGGATCCATGCCGATCCCCTGATCGCTCACCGTGATGGTGGCGCGCGCACCATCGCCGTTGTCGCTCCCACTGGCTGCGCCGATGCTGACGTCGATCGGCGATCCGGCAGGGCTGTACTTCACCGCGTTGTCGAGCAGTGCCCAGAGCACCTGCTCCAGGCGGTCCGGATCCGCAACGACGAGCTGTG
>CAYYDA010000030.1:0-13266 GCA_964470495.1 uncultured Steroidobacteraceae bacterium
AGTACAACCTGCTGATGGGCGAGCGGACCGCCGAGGAGATCAAGATCGCGGTCGGCTCCGCGTTCCCCGAGGAGAAGTCCGAGCGGACGGTGACCTTCCGCGGTCGCGACCTGCTGACCGGGCTGCCGCGCAGCATCGAGGTCGGTGGCGACCAGATTCGGGAGGCGCTCGAGCCGTCGATCGTCCAGATCGTCGAGGCCATCAAGGAGACGATCGAGGAGACGCCGCCGGAGCTGGTGGCCGACATCATGGACCAGGGGATCGTGCTGGCCGGCGGCGGCGCGCTGCTGGCCGGGCTCGACCGCCGCGTGGCGGAGGCGACGCAGATGCCCGTCCACATCGCGGACGACCCGCTGACCTGCGTCGTGCGCGGCTGCGGCCGCGTGCTGGAGGATCTCGACACGCTCGATCGCGTGATGGTGAGCGACCAGTTCACCCGCGCCCCGCGCTGACCCGCGGCGCCGCACGTATGTACGGGCCGAGCCGTCCGAACCGACGCTCACGCGCGGGCCTCTGGTTCGCCTCCTTCACCATTGCCAGCCTGCTCATGCTGCTCGCCAGCTCGACCGAACCGGCCCAGACGCTGCAGCGCGTCACCACGCGCGCCCTCGACCCGGTCCGCGGAGCGATCGCCGGAGTGGGGGAGGGCGTTGCCGGAGTGTTCGGCGCGATCGGCGAGATCGACCGGCTGCGCAGCGAGAACGACCGGCTTCGACGCGAGGTGGCCGGCGCGGAGCAGCGAATCGCGGAGCTGACGGAGGCGGCGCGAGAGAACGATGAGCTGCGCCAGCTGCTCGGGATCACCGAGGCGCTCGAGATGGACCTGCTGCCGGTGCGCATTATCAGCCGGGACCCTTCGAACCTGGTGTGGGAGGTCGGCATCGACGCCGGGACCGATCACGGCGTCGAGATCGGCATGCCCGTGGTCGGCAACGCCGACGGTGCCGGCGCGCTGGCAGGGACGGTGATGGCGGTCACCGAGGACACCGCCCGGGTGCGGTTCATCGTCGACACGCGCTCGGTGGTGATCGCGGTCGACCAGGCCAGCCGCGCGCTCGGCGAGGTCCGCGGCCAGCCCGGCGGCCAGCTCGTCATGGTCAACGTTCCGGTGACCGAGGCGCTCGCGGTCGGCGACACGATCGTCAGTGCTGGCCTGACCATGGGCGAGGAGGCGAGCCGCTATCCCGGCGGGCTGCTCATCGGCCGCATCCAGGCGGTCGAGCCCGATCCCAACGCGCTGACGCAGACCGCATTCGTGCGGCCGGCGATCGACCTGCAGTCGGTCGAGCGCCTGCTCGTCGTGCTGGAGTTCACCCAGGGCTGAGCGGGCAGCCGAGCCGGTAGAATGGGCGCCGCCCCAAGGAGCATCCATGTCGCAGCGTACGAACGCGCGCATCCATCCCAGCGCCGAGGTGTCACCCGACGCGCTGGTCGGTGCCGGCTCAAGCGTCTGGAACCAGGCACAGGTCCGTGAGCGCGCCACGATCGGCTCCGGCTGCGTCATCGGCAAGAACGTGTATGTCGACGTCGACGTCGTCATCGGCGATGACGTGAAGGTGCAGAACAACGTGTCGATCTTCCACGGGGTGACCGTGGAGGACGGGGTCTTCATCGGCCCGCACGTGTGCTTCACGAACGACCGCATCCCGCGCGCGATCAATTCGGACGGTTCCCCCAAGACCGATGCGGACTGGGAGGTCAGCCCGACCCTGGTCCGCCGCGGCGCCGCGCTCGGGGCGAACAGCACGATCCTGCCGGGCATCACGATCGGCCGCTGGGCGATGGTGGGATCGGGGAGCGTGGTGACCCGTGATGTGGCAGACCACGAGCTGGTGGCCGGCAACCCGGCACGCCGCCTTGGGAGCGCGTGTCCGTGCGGCCAGCCGCTGCGTGACACGCCCGATGGCTCGCCCTTCCGCGGCCCGTGCCCGCGCTGTGGCGCCGCGTTCCCGCCGGAGGACGCCGCGTGAGGGTCCTGACCGTCGTCGGCGCCCGTCCACAGTTCGTCAAGGCCGCGCCGGTCAGCCGCGCGCTGCGCGGCGCGCACACCGAGATCCTGGTCCACACCGGCCAGCACTACGACGACGCCATGAGCGCATCCTTCTTCCGCGACCTCGAGATCCCCGAACCCGACGTCAACCTGGAGGTCGGCAGCGGCTCGCACGGGGCCATGACCGGCGAGATGCTGCGCAAGCTGGAACCGGTGATGCTCGAGCACGAGCCCGATGGCGTGCTTGTGTACGGCGACACGAACTCCACGCTTGCCGCGGCCGTCGTCGCCTCCAAGATTGTCTTCGCCGATGGCCGCCGTCCGTGGCTGGCCCATATGGAGGCAGGGCTCCGCTCGTTCAACCGCGGCATGCCCGAGGAGCGGAACCGGATCGTCGCCGACCACCTGGCCGACGTCCTCCTGTCGCCGACCGACATCGGCATGAGCCACCTCGTGCACGAGGGCCTGGGCGAGCGCGCCGAGCTGGTCGGCGACGTCATGGTCGAGGCCCACGCGTGGGCCTCCTCGCACGCGGCCGCGCGTCTGCCCGCCGTCGCGCGGGAGCACGACCGCTACGTGCTGCTCACTCTGCATCGCGCCGAAAACGTCGACGATCCGAAGCGCTTCGCGCGGATCCTGGCCGGGCTCGCGCTCGACGTGCCGGTCATCTTCCCCGTCCATCCACGCACCCGCGTCAAGCTGGAGGCCGGGAGTCACGCGTTGCCGGGCAACGTGATCGCCATCGACCCGGTTGGGTACCTGGAGATGGTCGCCCTCGAGGGGCGCGCGCACGCCATCGCAACCGACTCCGGCGGCGTGCAGAAGGAGGCGTACCTGTCCGGCGTGCCGTGCATCACGCTTCGCGCCGAGACCGAGTGGGTGGAGACGGTGGACGCCGGCTGGAACCGCGTCGTCGACGCCGATCCCGCAGCTCTGGCGGCAACCCTGGCCGACGAGGACTTCATGAGGCGGGACCGGCCACGCCCGCCGCTGTACGGCGACGGCCGCGCGGCGGAGCGGGTCGTGGCGGCTCTGGAGCGACAGCAGGCACGTGCCGACCGGGCTCGGGCCCCGCAGGAGGCGGCAACCACGTGATACCGATCGCCCGCCCCCAGATGGGCGAGGAAGAGAAGCAGCGCGTCTGGGAGGCGATGGCCTCCGGATCGCTGGCCCAGGGACCCCGCGTCCGCGAGTTCGAGGACCAGTTCGCCGCGTTCATCGGCGCCGGCCATGCCGTGGCCACCAGCTCCGGCACGACGGCGCTGCACCTCGCGCTGCTTGGGTACGGGATCGGGCTCGGGGACGAGGTCGTCACCGTGCCGTTCACCTTCATTGCCAGCGCGAACAGCGTCCTGTACACCGGTGCGCGCCCGGTCTTCGTCGACGTCGACGAGCGCGACTTCACCATGGACGTCGCGCAGGTCGAGGCAGCCATCACCGAGCGGACGAAGGCGATCATGCCGGTCAGCCTGTACGGCCAGCCCGCCGACATGCCTGCGATCTCGGAGATCGCGGAGCGGCACGGCCTTGCGTTGGTCGAGGACGCGTGCCAGGCGCATGGCGCGGCGATCGGGTCGCAACGGAGCGGCACGTGGGGCGCCGGCACCTTCAGCTTCTACCCGACAAAGAACATGACGACCGGCGAGGGCGGCATGCTCACCACCGACGACGGCGAGCTTGCCGAGCGCATCAGGCTCCTGCGCGAGCACGGCATGAAGGTGCGGTACCACCACGACGTGCTCGGCTACAACTTCCGCCTGACCGATATCGCCGCTGCCATCGGCCTTGCCCAGCTCCCGAAGCTGGCCGCCGCCAACGAGCGGCGGCGCGCCATCGCGGCGCGCTTCGATGCCGAGCTGCGAGGGGTGGTCACGCCATGGGTCCGGCCCGACGCAACCCACGTCTACCACCAGTACACGATCCTGGTGAACGAGCGTGACGCCTTCGCGGAACGCCTGAAGGAGCTGGACGTGGGAAGCGCCATCTACTACCCGATCCCGGTGCATCGGCAGAAGCCGTTCCTGGCGCTCGGCTACGGCGGCGAGTCGGTGCCGGTGACGGATCGGCTCACGACACAGGTGCTCAGCATCCCTGTGCACCCGTCCCTGAGCGACGACGAGGTTGCGAAGGTGATCGAGGCCGTCAACGCCACCGCCGCCGAGCTCGGACCCCTCCACGTCGAGGCTCCGTCGCGATGAGCGACGCCGGCCCGCGTCGACTGCGCGCCGGCGTGGTGGGCCTCGGCATGATGGGGCGCAACCACGTCCGCGTCTGGGACGAGCTGATCCCGGACGTCGACCTGGTGGCGGTCGCGGACCCCGACCCGGCCGCGGTGCAGCGCGCGACGTCCCGGCGGCGCGCACGCGGCTACGAGGATCCGGACCGCATGTTCGCCGAGGAGGAGCTCGACCTCGTCAGCATCGTGGCGCCGACCAGCCTGCACCTGCCGGTGACCGTGGCGGCCCTCCGTGCCGGCGCCAACGTGCTGGTCGAAAAGCCGATCGCGGCAACGCGGGAGGAGGCGCTCACCATGATCGAGGTCGCGGCGGAGGCCGGCCGGATGCTGACGGTCGGGCACATCGAGCGCTTCAACCCGGCCATTCGCGAGCTGCGTCGCCGCCTCGCCGACGGCGAGCTGGGCCGCATCTTCCAGATCCACGCCACGCGCCTCGGACCGTTCCCGGCACGCATCCGCGACGTGGGGGTGGTGGTCGACCTCGGGCCGCACGACCTGGACGTCATGCGCTTCCTGGTCGGCTCGGAGCCGATCCGCATCTACGCCGAGACCGAGCGACGCATCCACACCGAGCACGAGGACCTCTTCAACGGAATCATGAAGTTCGAGAATGGAGTGATCGGCATCCTCGACATCAACTGGCTGACCCCGACGAAGCGGCGGACGTTGACGGTAACCGGCGAGCGCGGCATGTACGTGGCCGACTACATCGCGCAGGACCTCGTCTTCTACGCCAACCCGGACGCCGCGCAGGTCTGGCAGAACCGCGGCGCCGAACGCTTCGGCGCCCCGATCACGTCGGTCGCGGAGGGCGAGATGGCCCGGCGCCAGATCCGGCGCGAGGAGCCCCTCGCCGTCGAGCTGGCCGCCTTCGCGGAGGCCGTGCGGGACGGGGGCCCACCGCCGGTCGAGCCGCACGACGCGATGGTGGCGCTGCTGCTGGCTCGCAAGATGGTCGAGTCGGCGCTTACCGGCCGGGTGATCGACGGCCGCGCGCTGGCGGAGGTGCTCACATGAGGATCGCGGTCGTCGGGCTCGGCCACATCGGCCTCCCGCTGGCGGTCCAGTACGCGTCGCGCGGGCACGATGTGCTCGGGGTCGACATAGACAGGCGTCTGGTCGAGATGCTCAACCGCGGCGAGTCGCCGCACCGCGACGAGCAGGCGCTCATCGATCGCGTACCCGAGCTCGTCGCCGCGGGGAGCCTGCGCGCCACGACCTGGGAGGATCCTGCCGGCTTCGGCGACGCCGAGGCGGTCGTGGTCATCGTTCCGGTCGTCGTCGATGCCGACCGCCAGATCGACTTCAAGCCGATCGACGCCGCGACGCGCGACATCGCCCGCAACCTCGGCAGCGGGGCGCTGGTGATCTACGAGACGACGCTGCCGGTCGGGACCACGCGGGACCGCTTCGGACCGATGCTGGCCGAGGGCAGCGGCTACGAGCTCGATCGAGACCTGTTCCTTGCCTTCTCCCCCGAACGCGTGCTCGTCGGCCGCGTCTTCCTGGACCTGCGCCGCTACCCGAAGATCGTGGGCGGCACGAGCGAGGAGAGCACCCGGCGCGCGGTGGCCTTCTACGAGGCCGTGCTCGACGACGGCACGGAGGTGCGCCCCGTGGCCAGCGCCGAGGCGGCGGAGATGGTGAAGCTGGCCGAGACGACGTACCGGGACGTCAATATCGCCTATGCCAACGAGCTGGCGCGGTACGCCGGGCGGCACGGGATCGACGTGATGGAGGTGATCGAGTCGGCCAACTCACAGCCGTACAGCCACATCCACCAGCCGGGCGTCGGCGTCGGCGGGCACTGCATTCCCGTCTATCCGCACTTCCTGTTCAACGGGGATCCGGACCTGCGCATTCCGCCGCTGGCCCGCGAGATCAACCAGGGCATGGCCGCCTTCACGATCGACATGATCGAGGACCGCCTCGGATCGCTCGACGGGCAGCCGGTGCTGGTGCTCGGCATCGCGTACCGCGGCGACGTGCGCGAAGATGCGTTCAGCTCCGCCTTCCCGCTGCGGGACGAGCTACTGGCCGCCGGCGCCCGGGTCTACGGTCACGACCCGTACTTCGACGCCGAGCACCTGCGGCGCTCGGGCTTCGAGCCCTACGACCTAGACCACCCGGAGCCGATCCGGGTTGCCGTCCTGCAGGCCGCCCACGACGCCTACCGCCGCATGGATCCGGCAGCCATCCCGGGGCTGGAGCTGTTCGTGGACGGCCGCAACGCAATCGACCGAGAGCCGTACGAGCGCGCAGGGATCGGGTATGTCGGCATCGGGCGCTGAGCCGGTGCCCGAGACTCCCAGCGTCGGCCTCGCCGCCGGCCGCGGCGTGTGGGTCGTCCTGCCCACCTACAACGAGCGGGAGAACATCGAGCCGATGACCATGGCCATCCTCGCGGCGCTGCCGGAGGCCTCGCTCCTCATCGTCGACGACAGCTCCCCGGACGGTACGGGCGAGCTGGCCGACACGCTCGCCGCGCGCGAGCCGCGCGTATCGGTCCTGCATCGGCCCGGCAAGGAAGGGCTGGGCGTCGCCTACCGTCATGGATTTCGCTGGGTCCTCGAGCGGCCCGAGACGCGCGCGGTGGTCCAGATGGACGCCGATTTCAGCCACGACCCGGCCAGCCTGCCGGCGCTGCTGGCGCCGCTGATGGGGACTGCCGATCTCGTGCTCGGCACGCGCTACATGCGCGGCGGCGACACGCTCGGCTGGCCGTTGCGCCGCAAGGTGATCAGCCGCGGCGGGACCATGTTCGCAAGGACGGTCCTGCTGCTTCCGTACCGCGACCTGACCGGCGGCTTCAAAGCCTGGCGTCGGGAGCTGCTCGAGGCGATCCGGCTGCGCGAGACCAGTGGGTCCGGTTACGGGTTCCAGATCGAGACGACCTGGTGGGCGCACCGCCGTGGCGCGCGAATCGTCCAGGTGCCGATCATCTTCCGCGAGCGCGTCGCCGGCGCCTCGAAGATGGCGGGGAGCATCGTCCGGGAGGCGATTCTCCTCGTCCTGAAACTGCGCCTGGCAGCGATCCGCGACCGCGTCACACGCGGATGACGTCGTCCGTGCGCGAGCGGGCCGCATCGGCTAGCATGGCGCCCGCCCCGCCCGGCGGCCGCGAGGGCCGCATCCGAGCCCCCGCATGACCAAGAGCAGATGAGCTTCCGATCCCGACCCGTCCTCGACCGCCGGCATCGCCCACGCTGGCAGGATGAGCTGCGCACCCAGCAGCTCATCATCGTCGGCTTCGCCGTCTCCATTGCGCTCGCGCTGGGGATCTTCGGGGCGGCCGCCTGGAACGGCTTCTGGGAGTCGCATTACAGCCCCGTCGCGTCGGTCGCGGGGACGACCTACGACCGTTCCGACCTTGACGTCCGCACGCGCATCCTCGTGGCCGAGGCATCGGCCACGATCACCGAGCTGCAGGGCCAGCTCGGCGGACCGCGG
Organism: uncultured Steroidobacteraceae bacterium; assembly: GCA_964470495.1. Lineage (GTDB taxonomy): Bacteria > Chloroflexota > Limnocylindria > QHBO01 > QHBO01 > JACDBZ01. Next base: position 7,677 of record CAYYDA010000030.1, read on the forward strand.
GACCAGCTCATTCAGCAGCAGATCGAGCAGATCAGCCTTCAGCTCTCCGACCTCGACGCGGCGGCCGCGGCGTCGCTCGTCGACGGCGCCGTGCTGGCCAGCCAGGCGAACGCGTTCGGTGTCGGCGTCGCACAGGACGAGATCGATGCCGGCATCGCCGAGCGCCACACCCTCTCCGAGCGGGTCAGCGCCCAGCTGATCCTCGTCAATGCGCTGCCCGACGACGCCGAGGCCGGCGCCGAGCCGACCGACGAGCAGTTGGCCACTGCGCGCGAGGAGGCGCAGGCAGCTCGCGACCGGGTCGAGGCTGGCGAGGACTTTGCCACCGTCGCCGCCGAGGTGAGCGACGACTTCACCGCCTCGTCGGGTGGGCTCCTCGGCTGGTTCAGCCCCGGCGACACCGGGTATGGTGAGTACTTCGACGCACTCGCCGATGCAGACGTGGGCGACCTCGTCGGTCCGGTGGAGACCGACGCCGGGTTCGCCGTGCTCGAAAAGCTGGATCGTCGTGAGCGGACGACGGACGGTCCGCTCGGTGACCTGCTCGACGGCCAGAACGTCGACGACGCCTCGTATCGCGCGTACGTCCGTGACCAGCTGCTGGTCGACGCATTCCGTGCCCATTTCGGCGACGACGTCGTTGTCTCGCCCACCGCTCAGCGCCGGGTTGCCCAGATCTTCATCGCCGCGCCCACCGCGGCGGTCGTGCCGCAGGAGCGGGCGCGCCACGTCCTGATCGACCCGCTCCCGGAGGATGCAGCTGAGGGAGCCGAGGCGACCGAGGAGCAGTGGGCGGCCGCGCTCGCTGAGGCGGAGGAGGTGCGCGAGGAGCTCAGCGCCGACGACGCCGACTGGTACACGATCGCCGAGGAGCGCAGCGCAGACACCGGGTCGGGAGCCCGCGGCGGGGATCTCGGCTGGTACGACCCGGCGGCGTCGCCCTACGTCGAGGAGTTCACCACAGCGCTCGCCGATCTCGAAGTCGGGGAGCTCAGCGAGCCGGTACGTTCGCAGTTCGGCTGGCACGTCATCCAGAAGACCGCCGAGCGCACGAGTCCGCAGGCCCAGGCCGCCGCGCTGGTCGAGCAGCTGCGCGAGGATCCGGACAGCTTCGCCGAGGTCGCCGCGCGTCTCAGCGAGGACCCCACGACGGCGCGCGAGGGTGGGGAGCTCGGCTGGGTCGCCCCGTACCAGCTCGACGAGGCACTCGAGGATGTCGTGTTCGGCCTGGAGGAGGTCGGCGAGATCAGCGAGCCGCACGACGCCGCCAGCGCCGGGATCACCATCTACCAGCTGCTCGAGACGAGCGAGAGCCGCGAGATCGAGGACGATCGGCTCGAGGAGATCCGGTCCTCCGGCTTCGACCGATGGCTCGAGCAGGAGGTCCGGGCTCCGATCGAGCCATGGGTCGACCCCCAGTTCGCATCGTCGACCGACACCTGAGCCGATGACCGCCGGCGGGTCGCCAGGCGTCGACGAGCTGCTTGCGGCTGCCGGGCTCGAACCGTCGCGCGGCGTCCAGGTTGCCGCCGCCGGCCGCCTGTCGGCCCTCGCCTTCGACCCGTCACTCCCGCTCATCATCCTCGCCGACGCGGGCGATGCCGCCCCAGACGATGTCCTTCCGGGACGCCACGCGCGGCGCGGGGCGCGGGCGGTGCTCGCCTCGCTCTACCCGGTCGATCACGAGCTGCTCGAGCTTCCCGGCCGTCGCTCCCGACGGCTGGCGGACCTGGATGACGCCGAATTGGCGGCGACGGCCTGGCTCGTCCCGGCCCTCGATCCGCTCGACAACCTCGCGAGCCCGCACGGCATGGCGGCAATCAGCGCTCGGCTCCGCGCGCCTGACGGCTGCCCGTGGGACCGCAAGCAGACCCATCTGACCCTGCGCCCGTACCTCCTGGAGGAGGCCTACGAGACGGTCGACGCCATCGAGCACGGCACGCCGTCCGACCTGGCGGAGGAGCTCGGCGACCTGCTCCTCCAGGTCATCCTGCATGCGCAGTTCGCTGCCGAGGAGGGCGCCTTCGACCTGACCGACGTGTATCGGTCGATCGCGGCCAAGATCGTGCGCCGCCATCCTCATGTCTTCGGTGGCCTCGAGGTGGCCGGCGTCGACGAGGTGCTCGCCAACTGGGAGACGATCAAGGCCGATGAGCGGGCCGAGCGCGGCAAGGGGGCCGAGGGTGCGTTCGACGGCGTCGCACGCGCGTTGCCGGCGTTGCCTGGCAGCCGTGAGATCCAGGAGCGAGCGTCGGCAATCGGCTGGGACTGGAAAGCGATCGAGGGCGTGTGGGACAAGGTCGACGAGGAGGTTGCGGAGCTCCGCGCAGCCACGAGCGACGAGGATCGGCTGCACGAGCTCGGGGACGTCCTCTTCGCGCTCGTCAACCTCGCGCGCTGGATGAAGCTCGACCCCGAGGAGGCGCTGCGGACAGCGAACCGTCGCTGGGTGGCGCGGTACCGCCGGGTGGAGGCGCTGGCCGTGGAGCGCGGCATCGACCTCGATGCGCTCTCCCTGGCGGACAAGGACGTGCTGTGGGACGAGGTCAAGGGCGGGTGAGCGACCCACGGCGGGTTGCCATGGTCGTCCATGCCGTCGTGCCCGGCGACGCCCGGGTCCGCCGTCAGTGCGACGCGCTGATCGAGGCCGGGTACGAGGTCGACGTGTTCTGCCTGCGCCGCGCGGGCCAGGCGGCCGAGGAGCGCACCGGCGCGCTGCGCATCGTGCGCCTGCCGATCGACCGTGGGTTCGTCGGCTTCGCCGGCCACATGGCGGAGTACCTGGCCTTCACCGCCATGTCGGCCTGGCGCCTCGCGCGCGAGCATCGCGGTCGGCGCTACGACCTGGTCCAGGTGGCGACCGTGCCCGACTTCCTGGACCTCGCCGCTATCCCGGAGAAGCTCGGCGGCGTGCCGCTGCTGCTGGACCTCCACGAGGACATGCCCGAATTCTTCCGCGACCGCTTTGCCCACCCGCTGCTGCGTCCCTTCCTGCCGTTGGTGACCGTCGCCGCCAGGGCATCGGCGGCGCTGGCCGATGAGCTCATCACCGTGCACGAGCCCCTCCGTCAGCTCTCGATCGCGCGTGGCGTCGACCCGGAACGCATCGGCGTGGTCATGAACAGCGCCGACGGCAGGCTGTTCGATCCGGGCCGGCACGAGCGCCGTGCCTTCATGGCCGATGGCGAGCTGCGCCTCATCCACCACTCGAACCTGCAGCGGATCTACGGCCTCGACGTCGCGATCGAGGGGCTCGGGCGGATCGGACCGGAGCTGCGGTGGCGCCTCGATGTCTACGGCGACGGGCCGTGGCGGGGCCGGATCCAGGAGGCAGTGGAGCGGACGGGCACCGCGGACCGGGTGACGCTCCATGGCCGGGTGGGCATCGACGAGCTGCCGGGCCTGCTGGCTGGCGTCGACCTCGGCCTCGTGCCGTCTCTGCCCGAGCCATACATGGAGTACTCGCTCAGCACGAAGCTGCTCGAGTACGCCGCCATGGGCGTTCCGGTCATCGCCAGCGACCTCGCAACATTCCGCTACCACTTCACCGATTCGGCGCTGCGCTTCGTGCCCGGCGGCGACCCGGATGCGCTGGCCCGGGCGGTGGAGGCGGCCGTCGACGACCCGGAGGGAACGGTCGCGATGGGCCTCGAGGCACGCCGCGAGGCCGCCGCGTACGACTGGGCAGTCCAGGCGGAGCGCTACCTCGCTATCGTCGAGCGCCTGATCGCACGCGCTGCCGACCGCTGACGGTGCGCCCCCGCACCTGACCCATCGGTCAACCCCGCGAGCGGACCATGGGGCCATAGGCCCGGGACATGGGCGTCGATAGGCTTGGATTCCAAGAGGTGGCGAGGCGTCGTCACCCGGCTGCCCGCCGCCCCGCCCTCGAGGAATCCCCATTGCCAGACCGAATCAGATCCGCCTTGTGCGCCGCCGTCATGCTGGCCTCGGCCATCCTGGTCGCCACTCCAGCACCCGCAGCGGCCGCGACGAAGGTTGCGATCATCGTCGGCCCCGTCGGCACGTTGACTGCCAACTACCGCACATGGGCAGATGAAGTAGCGTCCACCGCCACAGCGGCCGGTGCGACCGTTGTCAAGGCGTACTCGCCGACCGCCACCTGGGCGAACGTCAAGGCGGCCGTGGACGGCGCCAACGTCATCGTCTACTTCGGTCACGGCAATGGGTATCCCAACCCGTACGGCGCCAACGAGCTGACCGACCGTTCCAACGGTTGGGGACTCAACACGGCGACCACCAACGGCGACGCGGACAGCTGGTCGGGTGGCACCCTCGTCTATTGCGGCGAGCGGGCCCTCCTGGGCACATTGACCGCCAGCGACGACGCCCCGCGCCGCAACTGGTGCGGCGGCACCGCCAACGATGGCATCTCGCCCGCGCCGGGCTTCACCATGGTGTACGCACAGGCCCACTACGCCCCCGGCTTCGGTGAGCGCTACACGCAGTCGACTCCGGTGACCACGCTGTCGGAGGCGATCCAGCGCGTCCGCCACTACTCGACGCCGATCCTGAGCCTCGGCGGCACCTACCTGGCGACCGCGTACGGCGATGCCGACGAGATCGTCGGCCGCCTTCTGACCCAGTCGACGAACTCATACGGCGCAATCTTCGCGGCCGGCCGTGGCCACAGCCCGACGACGCTCATCGACGCCGCCCACGAGGATCATGCCGGCTCACGCGTGTGGGTCCAGCAGACCACGATCAGCGGCTACCACTTCGGCCAGCCGGACTACTGGTATGCCTTCGCGGGCGACCCGAATCGAACGCCCACCGGCGGGAGCGCGCCGACCAACGGGCCCGAGATGCAACGCCTGTCCGGCGCCGATCGGTTCGCGACGGCGGCCGCCGTCAGCGCCTCGAGCTTCGCGCCCGGCGTCTCCGTCGCCTACGTCGCGATCGGGGCCAACTTCCCCGATGCCCTTGCGGCCGGCGCCGCGGCGGCGGAGCGCGGCGGCCCGGTCCTGCTCGTCACGGGGACCGGGGTGCCGGCATCCACCGCGGCTGAGCTCTCGCGGCTGCAACCCGGGACGATCAAGCTCATCGGCGGTTCGGCCGTCGTCTCGGACGGCGTGCTCAACACCCTCAGAGGCTATGCCACCAGCGGCGTCGCCCAGCGCATCGCCGGCGGCAACCGGTACGCCACCGCCGCGGCCGTGAGCGCCGACACCTTCGGGGCCGGCGTCGCCGTCGCCTACATCGCCACCGGCACGAACTTTCCCGACGCATTGGCCGGCGTCGCGGCTGCCGGACTGTCCGGCGCCCCGATCCTGCTGACGTCGCCCACCGCCATTCCCGGCGAGACTGCGGGCGAGCTGTCGCGCCTGCGGCCGGGCCGGATCGTCGTCCTCGGCGGCTCGGGGGTCATCTCCGACGGGGTTGCCTCGGCGCTGACCGGGTATGCGACCAGCGGCAACGTGCAACGGCTGGCCGGCAGCGATCGATACTCGACCTCGGCCGCCGTCTCGACCGGGACGTTCGCCACGGGCCAGACGGTCTTCATCGCCACCGGCAAGAACTTCCCCGACGCCCTCGGCGGCGGGCCGGTCGCGGGGATCGTTCCCGGGCC
>CAYYDA010000031.1:0-13050 GCA_964470495.1 uncultured Steroidobacteraceae bacterium
AGAGGGACGACCTCAGTTGAGGGCGTTATCGGTGAGCCACTGGCTCGCGATGTCCTCGTAGCTCTCCTGCTCGGCGATCTGCAGGTTGAGGGATGTGAGCTCCTCCGTGGTCAACAGCTCGCTGACGGCGTTCAGCGTGTCCGCCAGCGCGGCCCCACCGGCATCGGCAAGCTCCTGCGTCAGGACCGGTGCGATGTTCTGCGCCGGCGCGAGGCCGCCGTCGTCCTCGAGCAGGACGAAGTTGAAGCTCGCGATCTCCGCCTGTGTCGTGCAGACCTGGGCGACCTGGATCGCGTCTGCGTTCAGCGCCTCGGCGATCTCAGCGCTGCACGGAGTCAGCGACTCGGTCTCGAGCGTGCTGATGTCGATGCCGTACACATCCAACAGGCCCGGTCCGCAGGCAGGGTTCTCCGGGCACGCCGGCGCCAGGCCCCAGACGAGGTCCCCGGCGACATCGGCAAGGTCGCTCATCGTCGCCAGGCCCAGCTCGTCGGCGGTCTCCTGGCGGACGACGAAGCCGTCGGCGTCGGTTCCGGGGGAATAGTCGAGGATCGTCTGATCGAGCTCCCCGAGCGACGCGGTGAGCGCCTCGTGGGTGGCGTCGGGGTCAGGGTCGAGCTCGAGCTCGAGGAACCCGGCCAGTCCGCCGAGGTAGTCGGGAGCCAGGGTGATCTCGCCTGCGTCGAACGCGGCGCGGACTGCGTCGCGCTCGCCGAGCTCCAGGTGACGCTCGACGGTGAAGCCGTTGGCCTCCAGGGCCTGGGCGTAGATCTCCGCGATGAGTGCCGCCTCCGAGAAGCCGGCTGATCCGATCGAAATTTCCGGCAGGTCGCCGGTGGCGGGCTCGCTGGCAGCGCCCGATGGACTGCTGCCCTCACCCGACGAGCAGGCGCTGAGGACCAGCACCAACGTCGCCGCCCCGAGGGCAAGCGTGCGGTGAATCCGCATTTGGGTTCTCCTCCTGAATTGATGTGGCGCGCCGCAAACAGCGACGCACCGAGAGAGCGGCAAGTCTACCGCAGGGTCCCGATCATCCCTACCGGCGCCCCCGGCTGATCATTCAGCCGCTGGTGCACGACGGGCAGGCCCACCATCAATACGCGGCGCCGCACAATTCCGATCAAACCAATTCTCCGCCCGGACGGCCCATCTGAGCCGGTTCCATCGGCGACCACGCGCTTCGCCCGCTGAGCCCGGGCGAGATGGCTCGGCGCTGGATCGCCGAGAAGAGGAGCTCGGTGAGGATGGCGAGGATGGCGACGAGGATCGCCGCGCCGACCACACGGTCGAGTGCCCGGACGAAGATGCCCTGCACGATGAACTCGCCGAGCGTCCCGCCACCGACGATGGAGGCGAGCGTTGCCGTGGCGACGGTCTGCAGCGCCGAGACGCGGATGCCGGCAAGGATGACGGGGAGCGCCACGGGCACTTCGACGGAGCGCAGCACCTCCATCTCGCGCATCCCCATGCCCCGGCCGGCCTCGACCAGGTCGCGGTCCACCTCACGCAGGCCGGCATACGTGTTCGTCACCATCGGAGGGATCGCCAGCGCGACGAGCGCGATGAGCGAGGGCAGGAAGCCCAGGCCATTGCGGCCAAACAGCCATAGGGTGACCGGGAAGACGATGCCCAGCCAGCCGACCGAAGGCACCGCGCGACCAATATTGGCGATCGCAATAACCGAGGCCGCCCCCCGCCCGGTGTGGCCGATCCAGAGCCCCAACGGCAGGGCGATGAGGGCGGCCACCATGAGCGACACAGCCGACAGCGAGATGTGCTCCCACAGGCGGAGCAGGATCCCGTTGCGCGGATCGGTCCAGTTGGCCGGGTCCGCGAGCCAGGCAAGGCTCTCGCCGAACAGCTCCATCGGTCAGGCCTGCCGCGCCTGCGCCCACGGCGTGAGCCGCCGCTGGAGCCAGAGGAGGGCAAGGTCGGCGAAGACGGCCAGCGCCACGCATAGCAGCACGCCGACGTAGATCGATGTCGGGAAGAACCGTCGCGTGCCGCTGTTGATGATCAGGTAGCCGAGCCCGCCCAGGCCGATGAATGTCGTGACCGTCACGAGCCCGATGGTCGTCACGGTCGCGATCCGTAGGCCGGCGACGACGATCGGCAGTGCGATCGGCAGCTCCACGCGCCAGAAGCGTTGGGTCGCGCCGTATCCCATGCCGTTGGCGGCCTCGATCACTTCGGGTGGCACGCCCTCGAGCGCCGTCACGATGTTCCGGAACAGGATGAGGAGCGTGTAGAGCACGAGCGCGACGATTCCGGTCGCGATCGTGAGGCCGGTCAACGGGATCAGCAGAACGAACAGGGCGAGCGACGGGACCGCGTAGATCGTGCCGGTCACGCCCAGGATCGGGCCGTAGGTGCGGGGATAGCGGCGCGCCACGAGCGCCAGGCCGAAGCTGACCACGAAGCCGATGACGACCGACGCGACGACCATCAGCACGTGCTCCCCGAGTCGCTGGCCGATCTCGTCGATGTTGTCGACAATCCAGTCGAAGCGGATGAAGGGCTCGCCCTCGTTCACGACGCGGTCTCCATCGAGTCGCCGACCGGATGGAGCGTGCTGTCGGCGGATTGCACCGGAGCGCGGAGCCGCTCGCCGATGGCGTCGACGCTTACGAGGCCGATGGCGCGCCCGCGCTCGTCCACCACCACGCCGAGCTGCACCGACGAGCCCAGGAGGGCCGAGAGCGCGTCGCGCAATGTCGTCTCGGGCTCGACGGTGGGCGCGCCGGGCGTGGCGGCATCGGCGTCGATCGGTCCCTCCCCAATGAGGTCAGCCCGGTCGATCCAGCCGAGCGGCCGCTCCTCGTCGTCGACGAGGAGTGCGTAGTCGAGCTCCTCCATCCGATCGAGCCGCCGGCGGACGTCGGCGCGGTCCTCCCCCGAGCGGACTGGGACGGCCTCGATCAGCTCGAGGTCGCGAACCCGCGCCAACGAGAGGCGCTTGAGGCCGCGATCTGCGCCGACGAAGCGTTCGACGAACTCCGAGGCTGGGTTGGCCAGGACGGCGGCCGGCGTGTCGTACTGGGCAAGGATGCCGCCGCGCTGCAGGATGGCGATGCGGTCGCCCATCTTGATCGCCTCGTCGACGTCGTGGGTGACGAAGATGATCGTCTTGCGCACCTTCTCCTGGAGGCGCAGGAACTCGTTCTGCAGCCCGTCGCGGCGGATCGGGTCGACGGCGCCGAACGGCTCGTCCATGAGCATGACCGGGGGGTCGGCGGCCAGGGCGCGGGCGACCCCGACCCGTTGGCGCTCACCACCAGAGAGCTCGTTCGGATAGCGAGATCGGTACTCGCCGGGCTCCAGCCCGACCAGCTCGAGCAGCTCGTCGGTCCGCTCGCGAACCTGCTGTGGCTTCCAGCGCAGGAGCTTCGGGACGACGGCGACGTTGTCGCCGATGGTGAGGTGCGGAAACAGCCCGACTTGCTGGATCACGTAACCGATGCGGCGCCGCAGCTGGACCGGCGGCAGGCTCATCACATCCTCGCCGCCGATGGTGATGCGCCCGCTCGTCGGCTCGATGAGCCGGTTCACCATCTTCATGCTGGTCGTCTTGCCGCAGCCGGATGGGCCGACCAGGACGCAGATCTCGCCGGCCGGGACGGTCAGGGTGAGGTCATTGACCGCAGGTGGGGAATTGGGGCCCCCGTAGCGCTTGGTCACATGCTCGAAGGCGACGACCGCGCCGGAGGCTTCCTGCATCGGCCCATCATAGGGACGGCCCGTCAAGCGACGAAGTCGCCCTGCAGGAACATCGTGGCCATCACGCCCAGGAGGATGAGCGAGATCATCAGCCACGCGCGCCGCAGCCACGGGTGCTCGGTCAGCAGCGCGGCGACGACGAAGACCGGGAACAGGACGAGGACGTACCGGGTCGTCGAGGTGAGCGGCGTGGGTTGGATGCGTGTCGCCACGAGGAGCAGCGGCGGCCACGCGTAGAGCGAGTAGGTCAGGGGCATGCGGCGCACGCCGACCGCCAGCAGGACCGCCGCGCCGAGCAGCGCCACCAGGTTGAGCGCCTGCATCCCGTCGCCGCGCTCCACGATCCAGCCGACGCTGGCGGCCACGACCGCCCACGGCGGATGGAAGTCGGTTCCGCCCCACAGCGACTGCGCGTCGTAGGGCGTCTCGCCGGTGACGGCGCGCGTGACGAGCCCAAAGCCGATGAACACCGCGACCGGCGCCAGGACCGCAGGCACGCTCGCGAGGGCCCGTGGGACTGCGCGCGGCGATCGCGGACGCATCTCACGGACTGCAACGAACGCCTCCCAGGCCAGCGGGATCGCGAGGAGCAGGCCCTGGGCGCGGGTGAGCCCGGCGAGCGTCGCGCAGACCGCGGCCAGCAGCCATCGGCGCTCGCGGGCGAGAGCGAGGCTCCAGACCGCGGCGGCGAGGAATAGCGACTCCGTGAGCGGCGCCAGCAGGTAGAACGCGGCCGGGAAGACGGACAGGTAGCGCGCCGTTTGGCGGGCGATCCTGAGCCCGTGGCTGTCGGAGATGAGCCTCAGCAGTCCCGTGATGGCGGCCACGTAGGCGAGGGCCGACACGATCATGCCGGCCACCGGGTAGGGCAGAGCGGTGACGGTGCCGACGACCCGAACGGCGGCCGGGAAGAGCGGGAAGAAGGCGGCAGAGCGTTCGCCCGGCTCGTAGCCGTAGGTCGCGATCTTCATGTACCAGCACGCGTCCCAGCGCTCCCAGACACCGGCGAGCGGGAACGCGGGACCGTCGCGCAGCAGCTCCGGCATCGTCTGCCAGCCGGCCAGCGCCTCCTCGAAGTGACACGGCGACGGCACGCCCTGCGTTGCCATGAACGCGCCGAGCAGCGATAGTCCGATGCGCAGCGCGAGGAACAGGACCACCGCCTCGACGACGAGCGTCGAGAGCCGGGGTCGGGCGCCGCTCGCCGGGATGTCGTCGGTGTGGTGCATTGCCACCGGAGCGCAGAGGAGGCCGATGGTAGCGAACGAGGAGAACGTCGAGCGCCAGCCGCCACGCGTTCGCGGCGATCGCGGCGACCTCCTCGCGGACCGGAGCGGACTCCTCGTCCCGATCGCCCTCGCGTCCTTCTCCGCGCTGCTCTACCTGTTTACGGTCTCGGAGCGCGTCACGCTCGACAGCTTCCTGCCGCTGGCCGATGGGATCCTCAACGGGCGCCTGTACATCGACGAGCCGATGCCGTGGCTCGAGCTCGTGCCGCGCCCGGAGGGAGGCTTCTACACCCCGTTCCCGCCGATGCCCGCCATCGTCCTCCTGCCCTTCGTCGCGCTCTTCGGCCCTGGCTTCGACCAGGGCATCGTGACGGCCCTGTTCGGGGGCGCGAACGTGGCCCTCGCGTGGCTGCTCCTGCGTCGATTCGGAGTCGCATCGACGCCGGCCGGCTGGCTGACGGCCGCATTCGCCATCGGCAGCGTCCATTGGTGGGCCGCCGGCACCGGCACAGTCTGGCTGCACGCCCAGATCGTCGCCGTCTTCTTCGCCCTCCTGGCCCTCAACCTCACGATCCGCCGGCGCTGGCCGTTCGTCGCGGGGCTGCTCGTCGGCTGCGCGGCGGCATCACGGTTGCCGATGGGTCTCACGCTCCCGCTCTACCTGGCGCTGTTCATGGGCCTGGGCTTCGCGCCCTGGCTTCGCCGGCCATCAGCGGCCGAACTGCGAGCCGGCGCCATGGTCCTCGCCGGCGTTGCCATCCCCGCGGCGCTGGTGGCCGCCTACAACGTGGCGCGCTTCGGGTCGCCGTTCGAGTTCGGCTACAGCATGATCCCCGGTGTCCTCGACGAGCCGTGGTACGCCGGCGGCATCCTGTCGATCGAGTACATCCCGCGCCACCTCCACCTGATCTTCATGCGCGGATTCGACTACGTCGACGCGTTTCCCTGGTTCCGCCCGAACTGGAGCGGCGCCTCGCTGGTGCTGACCATGCCGATCTTGCTGTGGCTGGTGAAGGCGCGGTCATCCACGCCGGTCATCGCGTACGGCTGGATCGCCGTGGGGCTGGGGCTGCTCCCGGATCTGCTGCACGGGGCGCCGGGCTTCGCGCAGTTCGGCTATCGGTTCATCCTTGACGTCCTGCCGATCATGCTGCTCATGCTGGGCTGGGTCTTCCGCGACGGGATCTCGATCGAGGCGCGCATCGCGATCGTCATCGGCGTCATCGTCAATGCCTATGGCGTGTGGGCCGTGACGGTCGTCGATTTCGTGAGCTACTGACGTCATGATCTCGCGCGCCGCCCCGATCCTTGTCCTTGCGGGCATTGGCCTCGTCGTCCTCCTGGCATTCGCGGTCACCAGCGGCATGAGCGACGCGTTCGATCGGTCGATGATCGAGGCGGTTCGCGCGGCGGAGCTCCATGACCTGCTGTCGCCGCTGCGGGCCATCAGCGAGCTCGGCTCGACGGGCGCGGTGACGGCGGTGGCCGTGGTCACCGTGCTGCTCGGCGTGCTCGTCGGTCCCTGGCTCCACGGCGTGATCGGGGCAGTCACGATCGGGCTAGCATCGCTCGGCAACCAGGCGCTCAAGTCGATCATCGCCCGCGCCCGTCCCGACCTGCTCGATCCCATCGCGGAGGAGCGTGGCTTCAGCTTTCCATCGGGCCACTCGGCGCTCGGCATGGTGGCCTGGGGCATCCTGGGCGTGCTGGTGATGCGCTCGCGCCTGCCGCGTGCCGTCAGGCTCGCGATCGTGGCCGTTCTCGCCGTGGTCATCGCGCTCATCGGCCTGTCGCGCGTCTGGCTCGGCGTCCATTACCCGACCGACGTGCTTGCCGGCTGGACCGCCGGCGCGGTGATCGTGCTGGTCTACGCGCGCCTCACCCGCCGCGTGTCGCCTGAACCAGGCGCGGTAGGGGTTGACGCGGATCCAGCAGCGCCACGATCCGATCCACCTGCGGCTGGCTGAGGCGCTCCTCGGCGCTCAGCAGGCCGGCCAGCCGGTCGGGATCGCGCTCGACGGTGAGCCCGATCGGATCGCGCGGCTCGAAGACGACCTCCATGTGGGACGTCGGCAGCAGAATCGGCTCGACCGCTGCGGGCAGGTTCGCCCGCTCGAGGAAGAGGCTCAGGCGTCGCGCCGCGAGGCGGGCGGCAGTGATGGGCGTCGCATCCCACGGTACCCACGACTCGGTGGAACGGTTCCAGTGATACCAGTGCCCGTTGCGACGCGTGAAGCGCCCACGATCGGCCGCCAGGGTGAGCGTCCACGTGCCGCCCGGCCCGACAACGACGGCGTCGATCGTCTCGACGCCGCCCGGCGAGATCGACCGAAACCAGTGGTACCCATCGTCCAGACGGGTTCCCAGCGCGGACGCCAGCCGGTCGCCGGAGCCCATGCCCGGGAGGCCCAGCCGTCGCGATCGCGGGCCTGGGTGGAGGATCATCGCAGCGCAAAACCTCCTCTCGTCAAGGCATCGGATGGGCGTCGTCGAGTGTACCGCGCGGTCGGGCCGGCGCACAGGGGGCCGATCATCAAGGCCCTATCATGCGGCCCATGAGTGACACGGAACCCTCGCTCGAGGCGGCTGTTCGGACCCTCATCGCCGAGATCGGCGAGGACCCGACGCGGGAAGGGCTGGCGCGCACGCCGGAGCGGGTGCGCCGCATGTACGACGAGCTGACGTCGGGCTACCACGTCGACCCGGATGCCCTGATCAACGGCGCTACGTTCACCGTCGACTACGACGAGATGGTCGTCGTGCGCGACATCGAGTTCTTCTCGCTGTGCGAGCACCATCTCCTTCCCTTCATCGGTCGCGCGCACGTCGGCTACCTGCCGCGCGGCCGGGTCATCGGCCTGTCGAAGATCCCGCGCATCGTCGACATGTACGCGCAGCGCCTCCAGGTCCAGGAACGGCTCACCGTCCAGGTGGCCGACTTCCTGATGGAGAAGCTCGACCCGAAGGGCGTCGGGTGCGTCATCGAGGCCACGCATCTGTGCACGATGATGCGTGGCGTGAAGAAGCAGCAGGCGACGATGGTCACCTCCAGCATGGTCGGAACGTTCCGCCGCGACGCCCGAACCCGCGCCGAGTTCATGGGACTCATCGGCAAGGCGTCAGGCTCCTCCTAGACCGATGCCGTACGCCGACCCCCTGACCGAGGCGGAGCTCGTCGAGGCGCTACGGGCGCTGCCGGAGTGGTCACGCGACGGCCACGTCATCCGACGGTCCGCGAAGGTCGCCGACTTCCGGTCTGCCGTGGCCCTCGTCAACGACGTGGCCGATGCCGCCGAGGAGGCGAATCACCACCCCGACATCTCGATCACCCGCTATCGCAACGTGTCGTTCGAGCTCACCACGCACGCCGCGAAGGCGCTGACGCGGCGCGACATCGACCTCGCCACGGAGATCGATCGGCTCATAATCGGGCGCTCATGACCGATACGCCTATTCGCATCCTCATCGCCAAGCCCGGCCTCGACGGGCACGATCGCGGCGCCAAGGTGCTCGCCCGCGGCCTGCGTGACGAGGGCTTCGAGGTCATCTACACCGGCCTGCGCCAGACGCCCGAGATGATCGCCGATGCCGCGGAGCAGGAGGACGTCGACATCGTCGGGCTCTCGATCCTGTCTGGCGCCCACATGGCGCTCCTCCCGCGCACCGTGCAGCTGCTGCGTGCCCGCGGCATGGACGACGTCCTCGTCGCGGCCGGCGGGATCATCCCCGATGCCGACGTCGTGAAGCTCAAGGAGGCCGGGGTGGCCGAGGTCTTCGGTCCCGGCACCTCCATCGGCCAGATCGCCCGCTACTTCCGGGAGAACGCCCGGCGCCAGGCGTGAGCGACGCCGTCGCGGCGCTGGCGTCCGGCGAGCGACGGCCTCTGGCACGGCTGCTGACGCGGATCGAGAACGGAGATCCGTCGGTCCGTCCGCTCCTGCCGGAGCTCTTCGCGGCCGGTCGCGGCGCCCACGTCATCGGGATCACCGGGCCGCCCGGCAGCGGCAAGTCGACGCTCGTCAACGCGCTCATCAGCGAGTGGCGCAGGCGCGGCCACCGTGTCGGCATCCTGGCCGTCGACCCGTCGTCGCCGTACACGCGCGGTGCGATCCTCGGAGACCGGATCCGGATGATGGAGCACGCCGCCGACCGCGACGTCTTCATGCGTTCGATGGCCTCGCGCGGCGAGCTGGGTGGCGTGGCGTCCACGACCTGGATCGCGGCGGCCGCGCTCGATGCCGCCGGCTACGACCCGGTGCTGATCGAGACCGTGGGGGCCGGGCAGTCGGAGGTGGAGGTGGCTCGCCTGGCCGAGACGACGGTGGTGGTCGAGGCGCCTGAGATGGGGGACGAGGTGCAGGCCATCAAGGCCGGGCTGCTCGAGGTGGCCGACATCGTGGCCGTTAACAAGGGCGACAGGCCCGGCGCGGATCGGGCCGCGCGCCAGCTGCGCGCCATGCTGTCCAGCGCCGGGGGTCGGATCGAGCGCAAGCCACCTCCCGTGCTCGTGACGACGGCCACCACCGGCGATGGCGTCGCGAGCCTGGCTGATGCGGTCGAGGCGCATCGGTCAGTGGCACGGACCCCGATCGAGGCGCGCGAGCGGGCCGCCAACCAGGTGCGCCGGGCGCTGGCCGACCTGTCCGCCCGTCGAGCCGCCGAGGGAGCCGACTGGAACGAGATGCTGCGCGCCGTCGCCGAGCGGGAAGTGGACCCGCTCACCGCTGCCGAACGCCTGCTCGAGCGGCGATGATTCCCGCGATGACTGTGCCCTGGCGCTCGCGCGGCTGATCGCCTGAGTTATTCCGCTGGTGGAAGCAACGGCCCCTCAGTGGCTGTATTTCCCACCAGTGAGCTACGAACGGCCACGAAGCGGCCTCCTGCTTCCCCGTTCATTCCATGCGCGGACCAATTCGGCCACTATTTGGCCGATACGCCCACCGGCGGACAAGTTCGCGACGCGGCGGTGCCACGAGCCGGCATCGGTGGCTGGTACCCTTCGGCGCCTATGAGCATCGAGCGCGTGTTCGTGATCGGCGCCGGGCTGATGGGCCATGGGATCGCCCAGGTCAGCGCCGCGGCCGGAAAGTGGGTCACCCTGGCCGACCGCACGGAGGAGCTGGCGGAGAAGGGGGCGGCGCGCATCGGCGCAAACCTCCGGCGGCAGGTCGAGAAGGGGAAGCTCGACCCGTCGACCGCGAGCGACATCGCCGACCGCATCTCCACGGCTGAGGGGACTGACCGGGCTGCCGGCCACGAGTTGGTGATCGAGGCCATCTTCGAGGACGAGGCGCTCAAACGGCAGACGTGGGAGGCGCTGTCGGGCTCGGCTGACCCCGATGCCATCTTCGCCTCGAACACCAGCAGCATCAGCATCACCGGCCTCGCGACGTCGACCGATCGGCCGCAGAAATTCATCGGCCTTCACTTCTTCTCGCCGGTACCGGTGATGGGCCTGATCGAGATCATCCGCGGCCTCGAGACCGATGAAGCCACCCACGAGGCCATGCGCGAATTCGCCGGCGAGCTCGGCAAGACGGTTATCGAGTCGAAGGACATGCCCGGGTTCCTGGTGAACCGCATGCTCGGACCGTTCATCAATGAGGCGATCTTCACGCTGATGGAGTCGACCGGGACGGCCGAGGACATCGACAACGGCGCGAAGCTTGGCCTCAACCACCCGATGGGCCCCCTCGAGCTCAGTGACTTCATCGGGAACGACGTGATGCTCAACGTCATGGACGTGCTGTCCCGCGGCTTCGGCGATCCCAAGTTCCGCGCCGCGCCGCTGCTGAGGCAGATGGTTGCCGCCGGCCACCTCGGCCGGAAGACGGGGCGCGGCTTCTACCGCTACGACGACCAGGGCAAGAAGGTCAGCTGATGGCTGTCGAGACCGCTCAGTCCCGCGACCCGTTCGCGCTCAGCGAGGAGGAGCGCAGCGTCCGCGACACCGTGCGCGACTGGGCACAGCGCGAGATCGCTCCCGGCGCCGCCCAGCGCGACGACGAGGAGCGCTACGACCGCACGCTGTTCGAGCGTGCCGGCGAGCTCGGCCTGACGGGGCTCCCGTACCCCGAGGAGTACGGCGGGGCCGGGATGGGCACGTTCGCGTGGGCGCTCGCGATGGAGGAGATCGCGGCGGCCGACATGGGAGTCGCCATCAGCCTCAGCGTCCACATCCTGAGCCAGCTCTGCATCTTCGCGAACGGCACCGACGAGCAGAAGCAGCGCTTCCTGCCGCCGATGACCGCCGGCCGGGACCTCGGAGCATTCGCGCTCACCGAGCCGGGCGCCGGGTCCGACGCCGCATCCCTGTCCCTGGCCGCGCGCCGTGAGGGGGACGACTACCTGCTGACCGGCACCAAGATCTGGATCACCAATGCCGGCGACGCGGCGCGCTATGTCGTATTCGGCACCGTCGATCGCTCGAAGGGCAAGGCCGGCATCACCGCCTTCGTGGTCGAGGCCGATACGCCGGGGTTCCGGCTTGGCAGCAAGGAACGGAAGATGGGCATCCGTGGGACGAGCGCGTACGAGCTCGTGTTCACCGATGCCCGCGTCCCGGCTGCGAACCGGCTGGGCGAGGAGGGGGACGGGCTGAAGGTCGCGCTCTCGGCCCTCGGCGCCGGGCGCATCAGCATCGCGGCGGCCTGCACGGGCCTGGCGCGCTCTGCCCTCGAGCACGCCGCCCGCTACGCGCTGGAGCGACGCCAGTTCGGCCGCGCCATCGCGGACCAGGAGATGATCCAGGGCATGCTGGCCGAGATGGTCGTGGGCGTCGACGCGGCGCGGCTGCTCACCTGGCGTGCGGCCCGCATGCGCGACGCCGGCCAGTCGATCAACTCGCCGTCCAGCATGGCGAAGTGGTACGCCTCGGACGTCGCCATGCGCTGCGCGACCGATGCGGTGCAGATCTACGGTGGCGCAGGCTATTCGCGCGACAACCCCGTGGAGCGCCTGATGCGCGACGCGAAGGGCGCCCAGATCTATGAAGGAACGAACCAGATCCATCGGCTCATCGTCGCGCAGCAGCTGCTCGACTCGATGCGCCGCGACGGTTGACCCATCCAGAAAACCGCAGCCGGCCCGCAGTACGGGTACAGCAGCATGACGCCCAACATCAGCAGGAGACACGACCGATGACGACGCTCACGACCGATCCGGCACAGACGCCGGTCGGTGGTGCACTGGCCGGCAGGCTGATGCGCACGCCGGAGATCGAGCCGCTGACGGTCGATCCCGCCGATCGGGTGCCGAACATGGTCGCGCTCATCGCGCGCTCCGCCGAGCGCAACGCGAATCGCGAGGCGATGCGCTGGAAGCTGCCGAAGGCCAAGCGCGCCGATGAGGTCGCCGACGACGCCGGCCGCTGGACGAGCCGCACGTACCGCGAGATGTGGGACTGGGTCACGAACCTGTCGCTCGGCCTGAAGGACCTGGGCATCGGCGACGGCGACGCGGTCTGCATCATCGCCCGCACCCGCCCTGAGTGGACGATCGCGGACCTGGCGTCATTGGCGCTGGGTGCGGTGACGTGTCCGATCTACCCGCAGTCGGAGCCGGGACAGGCGGCGTTCGTCATCAACAACGTCAAGGCCAAGGCGATCTTCGTCGAGAACGCGCAGCAGGCAAACAAGATCGCCAGCATCCGCGCGGAGTGCCCGACCCTCCAGTACGTCATCACGCTCGAGGCGACCGGCAAGTTCCCGGACGGGACGCTGACCCTCGAGGACGTCATCGCTCGCGCGGAGATCGATGCCGCCCATCGGCTGGCGTGGCGGGACGGGATCCAATCCATCGATCGTGACCACCTGGCGACCGTGATCCACACCTCAGGCACCACCGGCAATCCGAAGGGCGCGATGCTCAGCCATGGCAACGTGCTCTTCAACTTCGAGGCGGCCAACCAGGTCGTTGACTTCTACCCGACCGATGTCTTCCTCAGCTTCCTGCCGCTGAGCCATATCTACGGCCGCATCGTCGACGAGGTCGTGGCGCTCGGGAGGGGCGCGGCCGTCGTCTACGCGGAGGCGCTCATCGAGCGGCTGCCGGCGAACATGGTCGAGGTCAAGCCGACGGTCATGGGATCGGTCCCGCGCCTGTA
>CAYYDA010000032.1:0-12870 GCA_964470495.1 uncultured Steroidobacteraceae bacterium
CGCGATCGTGGCGGTTGTCGCTGCATTGGCTCCGGCCTCCGCATCGCGAACGATGTCGCCGGTCGCCGGGAATTGGACCGGGAATTGGCCGCCGGTCACGTCCTGCACCTCGCTGAACGTGTCTGGCCCTGAGGTGAACGACTCGTCGAACGGCTCGCCCTCGATCTCTCCGAAGATGCGGAACGTGTAGGCGCCCGCCGCTGTCGGGAAGAAGACCGACCGATACAGACCCGGCTCTCCGAAGGCGGCCGAGATCACGAGGTCGCGGGTCTCGTTCCCGAACGTGACGCTGGCCTCGAGCGTCTCCTCGAGGCCCTCAACGGGCTCCTCGCCGTGGGCCACGCGGAATTCGAGGCCACTCTTCTGACCGGTGAAGACCGGCTCCTCGGCGAAGCCGACGACGATCGTATGGTCGCCGAACTCGCGTGACTCGTGGGCGAGGATGGTGGTGGCGCCGGCGATCATGGTGAGCGCGGCGGCGAGGATGGCAGCCCGTCCAAAGCGCAGGAACATCTGGTTTCTCCTCTGATTCGGGCACGCCTCCGTGCCAGGGTGCTTCGTTTCAGCTGGCTGAGACGAGCAACCGCGGAGGGGCGCGGCCGGCCCAGGCGCGGGCCAGTGGAGAGCCGAGGACGGTGGGCAGCCGCACAGGCGGTCGCAGAGTCTGGCGAGGAGCGCGACCGATGAACCGCCGCAGGGCATCGGCGATACCAGCAAGCAGCGCAAGCTCGGTCTGGCTCAGTGCAGCGGCAACCAATGCGGCAAGCCCGGTGATCACTGCCATGACCGGCAGCGCGAGCGGATACTCCGGACCGAGAAGGGCGCCGAGCCCTGGCGCGTGACCGTGCGCGATCACATGCTCGATGTTCTCCTGCACGAGGAAGCCGATCGCGACCACCGGCAGCAGGCGCGCCCAGGCGCGCAGCCAACGTGCGCCGTAGCGTCGCGAACCTGAGGGCGGTACTGCTCCCAGGGCATCCGCCTTCCGACGGAGCGCGCGCAGGCGGACGAGCGTGGTGCCAAGTGACGCGATCCCCGCACCCGCCAGCACGAGGCTGGCGATACCCCAGTAATCGTGGCCTGCCTCGCGGAGGCCGCGAGCCAGCGCTTCGCCCGGACCGATCTGTGCCAGGAAAATCGCATCGTGGCTGACCAGCAGCGAAACGCCGGCCAGCGTCCAGAGCGCGATCGGGCCGCGGAAGCGGGCGAACAGGCGAGCAATGCTCATATCAGGCAATACGTTACCCGACACGCCGTTGAACGTATCCGACGCTGACTAGGCGCATATGTCACCGATCGGTGCTTGCCACGAACTTCAGGAGTGCCGTAACGTGCACGACGTATGAACAATTTCTCAGATGTTCTAACCATTGAGCGCTGCGAGGTCGAGTGCCTGCACCCCGAGCACGTGGCGCCGCTCCTGGGCCGCATCCTCGACTACGCGGCCGCCGACCGCGTGGCGTCGACATTCGCGGTGCTCGCCGATCCGACCCGCGCCCGCATCCTGCACGCGCTCAGCATGTCGGCGGAGCTGTGCGTGTGCGACCTCGCCCTGCTGCTTGGAATCAGCCAGTCCGCCATGAGCCACCAGCTGCGCCTGCTGCGTGACCGCGATGTCGTGGCTCGCAGCAAGCGAGGCCGGGTGGTCTACTACCGCCTCGCCGACGAGCATGTCCGCCACGTCTTCACCGACGGCGTTCGGCACGCCGGTGAAGCGGGCGCACGCGTGGACGCGGGCGCTGCATGACCACCCACGTGGCACAGGCGGACCGAGCGGCACTCCTGACGCGCGGTCTGCTGCTCGAGATTCTCACCGTCGGCTGGAACCTGGTGGAAGGTGTCATCGCCGTCCTCGCCGCAGTCGCAAGCGGCAGCGTGGCGCTCCTCGGTTTCGGTGTCGACAGCTTCGTGGAGTCGATCTCTGGCTCGGTCCTCATCTGGCGGCTCGGCTCGGAGAAGAGCGGCAACGCCGACGAGGAGGCGATCGAACGCATCGAGCGCCGCGCGGAACGGCTGGTCGGAATCTCGTTCTTCGCACTCGCCGCATACGTCGGGTTCGACGCCACCACCTCGCTCCTCAGCCAGGAACGGCCCGATGTCAGCGTCGTGGGCATGGTGCTCGCCGGCGTGTCGATCGTCGTGATGCTGTGGCTTGCCCGCGCCAAGCGTCGTACCGCCGCGGATCTCGGCAGCCGCGCCCTGGCTGCCGATGCGGAGCAGACCCAGGCCTGCTGGTACCTGTCGGTCGTGGTGCTGGTCGGCATCGGCCTCAATGCGCTCTTCGGATGGTGGTGGGCCGATCCGGTCGCGGCCCTCGGTGTCAGCTTCATCCTGCTCCGCGAGGGCCGGGAGGCCTGGAGCGGCGAGGATCACGATGACTGAGTCAGTGGCCGTGCCGAGCGCGCACGGCTCGCATGGCCACTCCGCCGCCGGAGCCAGCCGTGGACGGCTGCTGATCGTGCTGGCCCTGGTCGTGGGCTTCCTGGTCATCGAGGTCGTCGGAAGCCTGCTGACCAACAGCCTGGCACTGCTGGCCGATGCCGGCCACATGCTGACCGATGCGGTCGGAGTGGCCCTGGCACTGCTGGCCATTCAATTCGCCGCGCGGCCGTCCACCGCCGCGAAGTCCTACGGCTACTACCGCCTCGAGATCCTCGCCGCGGTCGCCAACGCCGTCCTGCTGTTCGGCGTGGCAGCGTACATCCTCTTTGAGGCATACCGACGCTTCAACGAGCCCGCGGAGGTTCTCGGGCTGCCGATGCTCGGCATCGCGGTCGTCGGCCTCGTCGTGAACCTGGTATCGATGCGCCTCCTGGCGGCGGGCGCCAAGACCAGCCTCAACCTGCGTGGTGCCTACCTGGAAGTGCTGGGCGACTTCCTGGGCTCGGTGGCCGTGCTCGTGGCCGGCCTCGTCATCCTGGCCACCGGCTGGGCCTTCGCCGATCCGCTCGCTTCGGTCCTCATCGCGCTGCTCATCCTGCCGCGCACGTGGGGCCTACTGCGCGAGGCGGTCGACGTGCTGCTGCAGGCCACGCCCAAGGGTGTGAACCTCGACGAGGTGCGCTCACACCTGTTGCGAGCGGAGGGCGTGGCCGATGCCCACGATCTTCACGCCTGGGCCATGACCTCCGGCATGAACGTCGTCTCCGCGCACGTCATCATCGAGCCGGGGGCCGACCCTGCACGGGTGCTGGACGAGATCTGCGCCTGTCTCTCGGATGACTTCGACATGGAGCACTCGACCATCCAGCTCGAGACGACAGACCGCCGGCGCCTCGAGGAGGCCTCGCACCCGTAGGCACGGCCCGCCCTCGCGGAGCCGCTACCTGTCGGGGACGTAGACGAGGCCTTCGAGCGCGTCGTTCCGCACGTGGCCGATGAAACGTCCCTGGATTCCGGTCGCGTGGGCGGTCACCGTGCCGGGATCGATACCACGAGTCTCGGCGTGGCCTTCGCAGTCACCGGCCAAGCCGTCGCAGAGTTGAACGGCCCCGTCCACGACTCGAAGGGCGCCTTCGAGCCAGATCCAGCCGGGCGCCTCCTCGTCGACGGCCACCGACGGATCGAAGATCTCGTCACGCTGCGGCTGGTGGGTTACCCACCCGTCGCCAGGACAGTTCGTGTCAGGCGGCCCATCGGTCTCCGGCCCTCGACCCTGGACCAGCACATCGGAGCCGACGACGACCCGTGACGGATCGTTCGGGGCCGGGCGCGCGGCGAATGCGACAAGCCCGCCGTCGGCGGGCCCCCACCGCAGCTTGCCGTCGGCTGCATAGACCGATCCGTCGCCGGGGTCGACGAACGCCTGGATTTCCGGGCACCACGCCACCGCGAAGCGAAGTTGGGACGGCGCCCCACTGCCCCGGGCGTCGAGCACCCAGACGCCGAGCTCGGGGTCGTTGACGACAAACACCGGTAGCCCGTCGTCGAGGATCGTTGCGCGGACGTCGCCCTCGGCCGGCAGGTCGATCGCCGCGCGGTCGCCGCGCACGGGCGTGGCGACACCGGTGAAGATGAACGCGTAGCCGACGGCCATCACGCCGGCCGCGACCACTGCGAGCCCGATGAGCAGCCGTCGGCCGAGTTCACGCATTGGGGCCCCGAATGATGCCACGGCGCCTCGTTCGTCGCCGGACGGCCCTCTACGCCGACTCCCCGTTACCGTGGGAGCGCTCCTCGAGACGCATCGAGAGTGCGGGGAGCGGACGTGGGTCGGGATCGGGCTCGTACTCGTCGCTGCGGTCGTTGACCGCGTAGGTCCACTGCGGGCCTTCGGCCGCGATCTGGCCCAGCGCATCGGCCAGTGCGTCGATGTCGGCCCTGGTCGACCCGAGGCCCAGGCTCATGCGTGCGGCGCCCGGCAGGCGCTCGTGGTGACCGGCGCGAGTCTCGTCCATGAGCCGATGCATTTCGGCGTCCTCGACACGGAGCAGCCGAACCATCAGCGGATGCGCGCAGAAGCAGCCGTGACGAATGCCAATGCCGTGCTCTGCCGACAGGACGGCGGCCAGCAAGTCGTACGGCACCTCGCGCAGATTGAAGGTGAGGAGACCGACGCGCGGGTGATCTGCGGCCCACACGCGGTAGTGCAGGATGCCGGGCAGGTCCGCAAGGCGCTCGCGCGCGTAGGCGAGCAGGTCCGCCTCCTCGGCGGCGATGCGGTCCATGCCGGCGGCGGCCAGCGCGTCGCAGGCGACGCCCATCGCCACCGCACCGATGACGTTCGGCGAGCCCGCCTCCTGGCGGTCTGGCAGCTCGGCCCAGAGCGTCTCGTCGACGGTCACGATCTTCACGGCGCCGCCGCCGCGCAGGAACGGGTCGCCCGCGCTGAGCCAGTCACGCTCGCCGATGAGCGCGCCCGCACCGTACGGCGCGTACAGCTTGTGCCCGGACAGCGCCAGGTAGTCGATTCCGTCGCGCGCCATGTCGATGGGCGCGTGGGGTGCCAGCTGGGCCGCGTCCACCAGCAGTCGTGCGCCGTGCTCGTGCGCCACGCGCGCGATCTCGGCGACGGGCCAGATCTCGCCGGTCACGTTCGATGCGCCGGTGGCGGCAACCAGATGCGGGTCTTCGCAGTGCGGAAGGTCCCGTAACGTGGCGGCCAGCTGTTCGAGCATCTCCGCCGGCGACTCGGGTACCGGCAAGTAGCGCACCCCGATCCGCTTCCACGGCAGCAGGTTCGCATGGTGCTCACCCGCGAAGGCAACGACGTGCGTGCCTTCCGGCAGCGTGCCGGCCAGCAGGTTGATCGAGTCGGTCGTGTTGCGCGTGATGATCACGGCATCATCCGGTCGCGCATGCACGAAGTCGCGGATCGACTCCCGCGCACCTTCGTAGGCGGCCGTCGAGGCGCGGGACTTGAAACCGGCGCCACGGTGGACCGATGAATACCAGCCGAGGAGCTCCTCGACCGCGTCGTGGACCGATTGCAGCGCGGGCGCCGAGGCGGCGTAGTCGAGGTTGACGTATCGGCGCGTCCCGCCCGTCACCAGCGGAACCTCGGTATCGGCGCCGACGAGACGCAGGAGGTCGCTTCCGTGGGCCGATGGCTCCCGGGTGGCCGTCATCGGGCACATCCTACGCCGCCGATCAGGGCAGGAACACCAGCTTTGCGGCTGCCAGCACGAGCACGAATGCCAGCGCTCGACGCAGGTTCAGGATGCTGAAGCGCGCCGCTCCGAGCCATGAGCCGATGAGCCCGCCTGCCGCCACGGATGCCACCCACAACGGGATCGCCGGGGGCAGGCTGACACCGCCGGTCAGGAGCCCGGCCAGTCCCGCGAGCGAGTTGACGAGGATGAACGCGCCCGACAGGCCCGCAGCATCGCGGGTTCCGGTCCACGCGGCCAGCACCAGCAGGGGCGTGAGGAAGATGCCGCCGCCTGTCCCGGTCAGTCCGGCCAGCAGGCCGATGGCGGCGCCGGCGGCAACCCCGGCCAGCACCGGGACGCCTTGCTCCTCGGTCTCATCCGCTGGCGGCGCGATGGCGGTGGCCAGGCGCCACGCGCCGGCCAGCAGCACGACGGCGACGAGCGGCTGGTAGAGCTCGCTCGGGAGGTCGATCATGCCGCCCAGGAAGGCCATCGGCACCGAGCCGGCAGCCAGCGGCACGAGGTTGCGCCACGGCAGGTGGCCAGCGCGCGCGAACCGGACGATCACGATCGTCGCCACGAACAGGTTCAGTACAAGCGCCGTGGGTCGCATCGTCGCGGGCGCGACCCCGACCAGGGCCATCGCCGCCAGGTAGGCCGATGCGCCTGCATGACCGACGCTGGAGTACAGGAGCGCCGCCGCAAAGAAGAGGGCGGCCAGGAGGAGGGCATCCGGCGTCATCGGTGCATCGAGCGGTCAGGGCAGCGCGGCGAGCGCGTCCTCCGCATCGGTCCGTTCGAACGTTCGGATCACGATGAGTGTTTCGTCGAGGACCACCAGATAGTAGGTCCCTACCTGCAGGCCCTCGGACGGCGAGTCGATGACGGTCACGGCTGTGTCGTCGATCACGTCCGACGACACCACCACGTCGTCGCGGACGATGTAGGCCGCAGGCTCGATTGCCTCGGCAAGCTCCGCGGCGGACCTGCCGGCCAGGCGGATCGCGTACATCTCGACGAATCGGGCACCGTGCTCGCTGGCAAAGGCGACCTCCAGCTCCATGGGTGGAACATCCAGCTCGGCCGCCAGGCGACCGAGGAGGTCGCGGCCGGTCTCGAACGTGTGCAGCTCCACGTCCCCGAGGCGGGTCGGGAGCACTTCGGCGAGGGGCCGCGCCGGCTCAGCAGCCGTCGGGTTGGGCGGGGGGCTGGCCGTCGGGCGCTCTGTCGGCGCCTGCACCACGGTCTCCGCAGGCGACGCCGCGGGTACCGCGCACGCGGCCGCCGTCAGCGCCAGGATCAGCAGACCGGAGGCTCGCGCGCAGCCCCGCTCATCACCCCGCAACGGCGGCGGGATCCTCGCGGCGGAGGAGGATGCCCAGGTACGCCCTCCACGGCCCGACCTCGGCGTCGTGCGAGCCCGCCATGCCCGCGTAGATCTGCGCGACGTGATCGAGGTCGTGGACGGCCCACGTGGCGAGCAGCTCGCGGAGCGTGACCTGGCCGAGCGAGGGATGCATGCCGGGGCGGTCGAGATCCTCCTCGGTCACGAGTTCGGCAAGGCGGGCGAGGTTCTCGGCGCGCAGCCGTGCGAAGTGCTCGACGAGCTCATCCAGGGTGGCGTCGGCGTCGCGGTCGGCGTGAGCGAACCGGTCGAACTTGTCGAACGGCACTCTCGTGCCGTGCTCCAGGATCCGCTCGGTCCTGTCGATCCAGTCGGTCAGCTCACCGGTGATCAGGTGGCCGACGACGTCGTGCGGGCGCCAGCCGTTCTCGGGGACGTCGGTCGTATCGGTCCAGGAGTCCGGCAACCCGACCAGCAGGGAGCGCAGCACGCCCGGCGTGCGGCGCAGGAGGGCCGTGGTCTCGTCGATGAACGCGGTCACGAGGGCATGCTACGCCCGCGTGTCACGCCCTCCGCGACAGCCACGCACCCAGGAACGCGGCCAGCGGCTGAACTCCGAGGGCGGTGATCGAGGCGAAGATGATCGGCGCGTGGATGACCTCGAGCTCACCGATCACGAAGGGGGCGAGGACCGCGGCGCCGATGACGTCGCCGATGAGCACTGCGGCCACCAGGCGAATGGGGTCGGGTGCGGACTTCCGGTCGAGCCGCCCGGGCAGCCAGGCGATGACGAACGCTGCGATTGCGGCGAATCCGAGGGCCAGCGGTACCTCGACCAGGGTCAGCGGGCTGACCGCGACCGAACGCGAGAGGCCGACGTTGCCGGCGCCGATCCAGAGCCCCACCCAGGATGCCGCACATACGAGCGCGGAAGTGATGGCAGTTCGCATGCCCCTCCTTTCGCGGTTGGACGCGTGGCTGGAAGGGCCCGTTACCCGCCGAGGTCGCGGTCGGCGTCGATGAAGGCCGTCCCGAGGACGCGGGCGACGGTGGGGAAGGCGTGGATCGTATCGGCCAGCGTGGCGATGGGGATGCCGGCACGGATCGCGAGGACGCACTCGTGGATCGCCTCCGACGCGGCCGGTCCGGCCAGGAAAGCGCCAACGAGAACTCGTTCCGCGCGATCCACCACGATCGTGCAGTGGCCCTCGGTCTCGGTGGTGTAGCCCTTGGCCGACGTGCCGATGTCAACCGTGTACTCCGAGGCATCGATGCCGCGCTCCCTTGCCTGGTCGAGGAGCAGGCCCACCGACGCGGTCTCGGGATCGGTGTACGTGGCGCGCGGGATGGCGTCGAGGAACGGCTGGTATTCGTCGTCGCCCAGCGCGATGCGCACGGCGGCCTCCCCCGTGTAGTGGCCCAGATGGGTGTGCATCTCCGGTCCGGCGACGTCGCCGGCGATGTACACGTTCTCCGCGATCCGCAGCCGCTCGTCCGGCGACAGCCGCCCGCGATCCGGCGTGACGCCGATCGACTCCAGCCCCAGCCCGTCGAGCGGCAGGTCGCGGCCGACGGCGAGCAGGATCTCGTGGCCCTCGGCCGCCGCATCGTCGCCGAGCTCCACCACGTGCGCCCCCTCTGCGCCCTCGCCGGTACGGACACGCGACGCCCGTGCGCCCAGCCGCAGTGTCACACCGTCGCGCTCGAGGGCCTTCGCCAGCAGCTTGGACGAGCGCGGGTGCTCCTTGTCGTGGATCCGATCGCGGGGGTGGATCAGCGTGACCGGCACGTCGTACCGGGCGTAGACCTGTGCCAGCTCGACCCCGGTCGGCCCGCCGCCCAGGATGACGAGCGATTGCGGCAGGGCGCGCGTGGACGTGCCCTCGACGTTCGTCCATGGATGCGCCTCGGCAAGGCCGGGAAGGTCCGGCACCCTGCTGACCGAGCCGATGGCCACGACGACGGCACCGGCATCGAGCTCGCGGTCGCCGACGCGGACGCGGCCGGGTCCGGCGAAGCTGGCGGAGCCGCGGATGACCGTGGCCCCGGCTTCTTCGAGAGACTTGACGTGGCCGGAGTCGTCCGGCACATCGATCTTGGTGCGGTTGATCATGTAGTCGCGGAAGTCGCTCGCCTTCGTCCACGGGTAGTCGCCACCGGCGTGGCGTACGGCGGCCGCGTGGAGCAGCGCCTTGGACGGCATACACGCCCAGAACGGGCACGACCCCCCGAACAGCGCGCGGTCGATGACGGCAACCGACGCACCCTTGCTCCGCGCGTAGTGGGTGGCGGCCTCGCCGGCGACGCCGGCTCCGATGACGACGACATCGAATCGGTCCATGGGCAGATGATAGGCGCATGCCGAGGGGCTGCTCGAGCAGCGGAGGGACCGCCTCAACGGCTGAGGTCGACCTCCTCGCCGGCGATCCAGACCCGGGACGGCCTGACCGATCCGAGACGCAGCGCGAACGCACCTTCGTGCTCGGCGTCCCACGCCACCAGGTCGGCGGTCGCGCCGGGTCTCAGCACGCCCACGTCGGCGAGCAGGATCGCGCCGGCCGCACCGGCGGTCGCGGCCGTGAGTGCCTCTGGGACGGTCATCCCGAGCAGCGTTGCGCCAAGGCCGACCACGAGCGGCATGGCGCCGAAGGAGCCGAACGTGCCCGCGTTCGCGTCGCTGGCCAACGCAACGGCGGCACCGGCGTCGAGCAGGGCACGGGCGGGCGGCAATCGGCCGCGCAGCACGACGCCGGGGCCGGGGAGGAGCGTGGCGACCGTCGACGAGGCCGCCAGCGTCCGCACCCCCGCTTCGTCGAGCTGCTCGAGGTGGTCGACGGAGGCCGCACCCAGGCGCACCCCCAGCTCGGCCGCGCCTGTCCGGGTCAGCTGCTCAGCGTGCAGCCGCAGGCCAAGCCCGGCCTCGAGAGCTGCCCGACCGATCCGCTCGGTCGCGTCAAGGTCGAAGAAGCCGGCATCAGCGAAGACGTCGACGAAGTCGGCAAGCCCTTCGGCTGCGACTGCCGGGATCATGTCGTCGGCGACGTGCGCCGCGTACTCGGTCATCGTCGTGCCGCGCGGAACGGCGTGGGCGCCCAGGAACGTGCGGACGACGCGAATCGGCACCCGATCCGCCACGCGACCGATGAGCCGCAGGTGGCGCAGCTCCTCGTCGAGCGACTGGCCGTAGCCCGACTTGCACTCCACCGTGGTCGTGCCGGCGGCCAATGACGCGCGCAGGCGTCGTTCGACCAGCCGCTCGAGCGTCGCGTCGTCGGCCTCGCGGGTCTCGCGAACTGTGCGCAGGATGCCGCCTTCCGTGTAGGGCGCTCCCTCGAGTCGTTCCGCGGCCTCGTCGGATCGGTCCCCGGCAAAGACGGGGTGGGTGTGGCTGTCCACCAGCCCCGGCGTGACGAGCGCTGTTCCGAGGTCGGTACGCTGTTCATCCGGTGCGTCGCGAGGATGGCCGACCCACGCGATCCGGCCGTCGCGTACGACCAGCGCCCACGGCGAGAGGCCGGCGGGCGCCAGGCGGCCGGTGCCCGTCAGCAGCATCGGCCTAGAGGACGCGGCGGCCGGTGACGAGCCGGTAGATGACGATCACCAGCGCGACGATGATCAGCAGGTGGATCAGGCCGCCAAAGGCTCGCAGCAGGAGGCCGAAGAACCAGAGCAGAACCAGGACACCGACGATCACCCAGACCATGGCCCGGAGCGTAGCACCGCCGCTCGGCTCACCGCGGCCGTACACTCGCGGCCATGGCGGCCAAGCCGGCGATCCTCGCGGTCGACGACGACGCACCGGTACTCCGGGCGGTCGAGCGCGACCTGCGCGCGCGCTACGCGGACGAGTACCGCATCATCGGCGCCGGCTCTGGTGCGGAGGCCCTTGACACCGTCCGGGAGCTCACCCGCCGCGGCGATCCGGTCGCGCTCTTCGTCGTCGACCAGCGCATGCCGGGCATGACGGGCATCGAGCTGCTGCGCGAGGCGGTCCCGCTCCAACCCGACGCCAAGCGCATCCTCCTCACCGCGTACGCCGACACCGAGGTCGCGATCCAGGCGATCAACGAGATCGGGCTCGACCAGTACCTGCTGAAGCCGTGGGACCCGCCCGAGGAGAACCTGTACCCCGTCATCGACGACCTCCTGGCCGATTGGGCGGCCGCGTACCGTCCCCCATTCGAAGGGCTCCGACTCTTGGGCAGCCGATGGGCGCCGCGCGGCCACGAGATTCGCGACTTCCTCACCCGCAACCAGGTGCCGTACGCGTGGCTGGACCCGGAGGCCGACGAGGAGGGCCGTCGCATCGCCGAGTCGCTCGACGGCCCGGCGGACCCCACACAGGCCGTCGTCCTCCTCCCGGATGGACAGGTCCTCCGCAACCCGTCGCACCGCGAGCTGGCGGAGGCGATTGGCCTGTCCACGCGGCCGGCGCTCCCGTTCTATGACCTCGTCATCATCGGGGCGGGTCCCGCCGGCCTCGCGTCGGCGGTCTACGGTGCCAGCGAGGGCCTCAAGACGCTCCTGGTCGAACGCGAGGCACCCGGCGGCCAGGCTGGCACCACGAGCCGCATCGAGAACTACCTGGGATTCCCGTCCGGGTTGACCGGCAGCGACCTTGCGCGCCGCGCGTTGACCCAGGCTCGCCGCCTTGGCGCGGAGATCCTGTCCTCACAGGAGGTCGAGACGATCCGACGCGACGATCCGTACCGCACGATCGTGCTCGACGATGGCGCCGAGCTGTCGTGCCAGGTGATCGTCGTCGCCACAGGCGTGACGTACCGTCAGCTCGACGTGCCCGGCGCTGCTGAGCTTGCCGGCCGCGGGGTGTACTACGGTGCGGCGACGACCGAGGCGGTCCTCTACCGGGACGCCGTGGTGGGCGTCATCGGTGGCGGCAACTCCGCCGGCCAGGCGACCGTGCACCTGGCTCGCTACGCCAGCCAGGTCCACCTCCTGGTTCGCGGCGAAGGCCTCGTCGAGAGCATGAGCGCATACCTGATCGAGCAGATCGGCAGCCTCGACAACGTCGAGGTCCACACTCTGTGCGAGACGAGGCGCTTCGATGGGTCTGACCACCTCGAGCGAGCCACCTTCGCGACCCCGTTGGGCAACCTCGAGCTGGAGCTTGCGGCTGTGTTCGTGTTCATCGGCCAGCAGCCGCGCACTGGCTGGCTTGATGGGGTCCTGGCGCGGGACTCGCGCGGGTTCGTCCTCACCGGGCCGGACGTCGGTCCCCAGACGGGCTGGAATTTGGATCGCGACCCGTTCCTGCTCGAGTCCAGCATGCCGGGCGTCTTCGCCGCCGGCGACGTGCGGCATCGGTCGGTCAAGCGGATCGCCAGCGCTGTCGGCGAGGGCGCGATGGCGGTGCAGTTCGCCCACCAGTACCTGGCCGATCGGTGAGCAACGGCCACGAGCACCTCGCGCGTACGGAGATCGTCGAGCAGCTGCGGGCAACCCCGCTCTTCGGTGGCCTCGACAACGATCAGTTGGAGCGGCTGGTCGAGATGGGCGAGATCGTGGACCTGCCGGCCGGGAGCCGCCTCATCAACGAGGGAGACCCCGCCGACGCGCTCTTCGTGGTTCTCGACGGTGAGCTCGAGGTGACGAAGCGAGCGGGGAGCAGCGAGATCCCGGTCGCGCGGGTCGGCCCTGGCGCGCTACAGGGGGAGATCGCAGCAATCGAGGGCGGCCGGCGCATCGCCTCCGTCCGAGCCGTGACCGAGGCGGAGGTCCTGCGCATCCCCATCGGCGCCGTGCGCGATCTCCTCTCGGCGGGCCCGGACGTGGCGCTCGCGATCATCCGCACCGCCGTCTCGCGCCTGCGTGAGATGGAGGCGACGCTGCGCGAACGCGAGAAGCTGGCCGCGCTCGGCACGATGGCCGCCGGACTCGCTCACGAGCTCAACAACCCGGCCGCCGCGGCCGTCC
>CAYYDA010000033.1:0-12697 GCA_964470495.1 uncultured Steroidobacteraceae bacterium
GGCGGTCGTCGGTGGGAGCGGCAGCCTGAGCGCGTGCCCGGAGTCTGGAACGGGCCTGGTCAGCGTGAGCCGATCCCGGTCCAGCCGGATGCCGCCATGGCAGTAGCCGTGGTCGAGGCGGAGGTCGCGGCCGCCGTCATCGGTGCGCCGGAACCTCTGGAGGAGACTCCGGCCCCTGCCGACGCGGTGCCGCTCCAATCGGCTCCTGAGTCTGCGGGCGCCACCGTGAGCGTCTCGATTGGGGACGAAGTACCCACGGAGCGGCTGCTGGCCGTCATCGAATCGATCAAGGGTGCCCTGGCCGGTCGTCCCGGCCCGGCGCCCGTGCTCCTGACCATCTCGGTTGCGGGGGCTACACGCCAGGTGCGGCTGCCGGACCGGGTCGCGTGGGACGACCATCTCGCCGAGCTTGTTCGCCGCGCAGCGGGCGTGCCCGTGGCCGTCGAGCTGCGGTCCTCTGTCGAGGAGCGCCTCGCATAATCCTCTCGGATTGTCACCGGCAGCACGCTATATAGGTTGCTCCGCGAGCGCATCGGTCCTGTGAGCGTGGAGGCGGGGCGCGATCCTATCGGCTTTGCTCCTGGTGAACGTTGATGACGTTTCGGCGTCCGGATTCGTGCATACCGGTCTGCCGGTGAAAGTCCGATAGGAAACGTGGCGCAGGGGGCCGATCAGTCGGCGTCGGGGACGGGTGCACCTCTGTGGCGTAGCCTTGGCGTATGCATCGAACCGAGACGGCCAACGTCCTCGTCATTGGCAGCGGCGCCGCCGGGTGGCGCGCCGCCATCGCCGCGACACAGGCGGGCGTCCAGGCTCGCCTGCTCGCCAAGCGCGCGCAGCTCGACGCCCACACTGTGCTCGCCTCGGGCGGGATCAACGCGGCGCTCGGCACGCGCGATCCTGAGGATTCCTGGGAGCAACACTTCGCCGACACCCTGCGCGAGGGGTACTTCCTCGGCGATCCGCGAACGGTCGAGATCCTGGCACGTGAGTCGCCGGCCGCCGTGCTCGAGCTCGCCGACTGGGGCTGTGAGTTCGCGCGGACCGAGGACGGCGCGCTCGACCAGCGCTTCTTCGGGGCCCACCGCTGGCGGCGGACGTGCTACGTCGGTGATTACACCGGACGGGCCATCCAGGGCACCGTGGCGGCAAAGGGGAGAGAGCTCGGGATCCGCGTCGACGAAGGGCAATACGTCTCGCGTCTGCTCGTGGCTGACGGCACCTGCTTCGGCGCGCTCGCCTTCGACCTGCGCACCGGCGAGCGGACCGTCCACTTCGCCGATGCGGTCATCCTTGCCACTGGTGGCCACACGCGCATCTGGCGGCGCAGCTCCTCGCGCCGCGACGAGAACTACGGCGATGGCATGCACCTGGCGCTCGAGGCAGGGTGCCGCCTCATGGACATGGAGCTCGTGCAGTTCCATCCCACCGGGATGGTCTTTCCCGAGGAGGCGGCCGGGACCCTCGTCACCGAGGCCGTGCGCGGGGAGGGCGGCCGCCTGACGAACGCCCTCGGCGAGCGATTCATGGAGCGCTATGACCCGGTGCGGCTCGAATTGAGCTCGCGAGACCGGGTGGCGCTGGCGAACTATACGGAGATCGCCGAGGGCCGCGGCGGGCCGCACGGCGGCGTGTTCCTGGACGTCAGCCATCGCGGCAAGGATTACATCACCGACAAGCTGCCGCGCATGTACCGGCAGTTCATCGAGTGGCAGATGCTCGACATCTCGCGCGAGCCGATGGAGGTTGCGCCGACGGCCCACTACACGATGGGCGGCATCGTCGTCGATCCCGAGGCGCATGCCACCAATATCCGAGGACTGTACGCGGCCGGCGAATGCGTCGGTGGACTGCACGGGGCGAACAGGCTGGGCGGGAACTCGCTCGGCGAGGCCCTGATCGCGGGGAGGCGAGCGGGTGAGGCAGCGGCGTCGTTCGCGCTCGAAGGCGAGGTGTTCACCAGGTCACGACGGGCAATCGACGACGGGCTCGATGACCTCGATGCGCTTACCCGACCGGGACCGGAGCTGGCGCGTCCACTCCAGCGCAGCCTGCGCGACCTGATGTGGGAGCAATGCGGTGTCGTGCGCAGCGAGATCGGCCTTCGCAAGGGCCTTCGGGAGGTCGATGCGCTTCGGGAGGCGGCGGCGAACGTGGACGTGCGACCCGGTGCCGAAGGATGGACGGACCTTGCCCATGCGCTCGACCTGCGCGCGGGACTCGTTGCCGCCGAGGCCACCCTGCGGTGCGCGATCGAACGGCGCGAGACGCGCGGCGCACAGATCCGCGCCGACTTTCCGGACCTTGACCCGGACCTGCAGGTGAATTTCTACGTCGACGCGCGGATGGAGCCGTGGTCAGAGCCCGTTCCGCTGGTGCCGCCCGAGCTGCGCGAGTGGACCGAGCGTCCGGTCGAGCTCGGTGCCGGGGGGCTCCTCGAGTAATCGCCGTCAGCCGTCGCGGCCGAGGAGCCTGCCGAAGATCAGGAGGAGCAGGAACCCGAGCAGCGGGAAGGGCAGGATCCCGGTTGACAGGATTGCCGCCGAGAGGATCGCCACGGGACGAGAAGCACGAGGGCGCCCCAGCGTACCAACCCGGTTGGCTGATCGGACTCCGCGTCGGCGTAGGCCCCGGTGGATGCGCGTTCGCGGCCATAGGGCGGTGCGCCTCCGTAGTTGGCGCGTGGCCCATCGTGGGTCGCCCACCGCGGGCTCGCGGCCGCCGGCTGCGCCCGTCGTGGGACGCCCGCCCAATGGCCGAAGCCTGGAGCCGCAGCCTGCGAGTCGAGGCTCGCTTCGTATTCTGCACGACGATCCGGGCTCGACAGGATTTCCCAGGCCTGGTTGATGATCCGCATCCGCTCCGTAGCCTTGGCATCGGCGTGCAGGTCGGGGTGGTAGCGCTTGGCCAGCCGCCGATACGCCGCTCGCACCTGGCTCGTCGTGGCCCCTCGCGCGACCCCGAGGGTCGCGTTGGGGTCGGCGATTCGCTGCGTCGGCATTCGTGGCTCCCTCTCTGTCGCATCGGTGTTTCAGCTGTCACCTAGATGACACAACTCACCGAACGCATGTGACCGGGCCGCATGTCGTGGCGGGGCGCGCGATCCTATCGAATTCTCATGTCCAGCACGCTATGCATGTTGATCGGCGGGCGCATCGGTTCCCGTGAGCGTGGGCGGCCGGCGAAATCCTATCGGCTTTGCTGCGGGTGGTAGTCAGCGACGATTCGGCGGCCGGAATCCTGGATAGCGTTCTCCGGGTGTCAGTCTGATAGGAATGCCTCAGCGCCTGCGATGCGTCGCCACCAGCTGCACGGCCCACCAGCCGAGCCACCCGGCGAATGCCACGGCCTTGACGCGCGACGGCAGCCGGCCGACGCGAGCCGCCAGCATCTCGGCGTGTGCGGGGCTCGAGGCCCCAACCACGAGCGCGCCAAGGACGAGCGGGCCGAAAGGGTGATCTCGTACGGCACGGATCGGGTCGAGATGCGCGACGGAATGCCACGAGCGCGTCATGCCGCACGTCGGGCACGGGTACCCAGTGATCAGGCGAAACGGGCAGGTCGTCGGCAGGTGGTCAAGGACGGGCCGCGGCAGGATCGCAGCCGCAATCGCCACGGCGCCGATGGCCAGCCGCCGCCGCCGCAATCGGTCGGGCATGGCTCGGACTACCGGCGCAGGGGCCGTCCCTGGGCGTCGGTCACCTTGTTCATGACGATCAGGATGAGGTCGATGAGCGCCCAGATCCCGCACCCGCCCAGCGTCACGAGCTTGAGGATGCCGAGGCCCGTATAGCCGAGGTAGAAGCGATCGATTCCCAGGAACCCGACGAAGAACGAGATCAGGACCGTCGTCAGCCAATCCTTGTCCGAGAAGAGGCCCGGGACCTCGACTGCGCGAAACCACTTGGCGTCGGGGGTCGAGCGCCGAACCATCGTGTCGGACCGAACGTCACCGGCCGCCGCCTGCGCCCGAAGGTCGGCCAACGTGTAGGGGCCCTGGTCCTCACCCATCCGCTGGACCATGAACGCATCGGTGCCGGTCACGTGGCTTCCTCCTGGGGAATGGGTGTGGTCCCGACACTCTACGTCAGGGGGTGAACTCCACGGTTGCCAGCATCGCCTCGATCTGGCGCATCACCGCATCCTGCTCGAGCACCTGGCCCCCGATAGTGGCCTCGACCTCGATCCATCGGTCCGGGAAGCCCGGCGGGCTGAGCTGCCACCACGCGATGGCGCTGTCGGTGAGCCGCCGGAGGCGGAACGCGGCCGGCTCATCGCCGATGATCCTTTGCGCATCGAGGCCGTACGTGCGTCGCTGGATCGGGTCCGGAACCGGCGGCACGCCGCCCTCCCAGGCGGTGACGAGGATCGACGCCTCGCCTGGCGGGATCATGTTGGCCGTCAGCTCGCACGGATCGTCGAAGCTCGTGCAGAACAGGCTCCGGTCGACCCCAAAGGACATGACGTGCGCCAGGACCCGATGGCCGGCCGGCTGATCCTCCGCGCCTTCGGCGACGACCCATTCGTGCGGATTCTCGAAGCTGATCTCGCCGACCGTCAACCGGGGCTGGGCGCCAACGGACGGGGCGTTCGACAGGCCGATGGCCACCATCACGAGCGCGGTCAGCGCGGCCACCACCCCGACGACCGCAACCGCGAGCCAACCCGAGTCGCGGCTCTCGGGCGGCGACGTCGGCCTTGCCGATGGCCGCCGTGGAGCGTCCACCGGTGCGGGACCCGCCCACGGCGCGGGCGAGACGACGCTGTGCGCACGATCCCATCGGGCACGGCGGGCGGCGTCCGACAGCACGCGCCACGCCTCGTTGATGCGCGCCATCGCCGCGTGCGGCGCGCCGGTGGCGGCGTCGGGATGGAACCGCTTCGCCATGCGCCGATACGCTCTGGCAATCTCGTCGCGCGACGCGCCGCGCGATACGCCCAGGACGGAATACGGGTCGAGCTCGGTCACGACGGCCGCAGTCTACGCCGATCCGCTTGTTATCCTGACCCGCGTGATCACGAAGCGAGCCAAGCCGGTTGAGCCTGCGGATCCGGGGTCGACCATCAAGCCCAGGCGCAAGCAGGCGGCCGAGGTGGCGACCGTCCCGTCGGCTGCCGATGCGCCGATCGACGGCGCTCAGCTCGACGCCGCCATCCTCCGGTTCCTGCGACGGTTCCCGAATCAGACCGTCGACCTCACGCCGCTCGCCGAGGAGCTCGGCGTCGATCCATATCGGATCCAGCTGGCGGTTGAGTCGCTGGCACGGCGCAAGATGGTCGTCGCCCCGTTCATCGAGCCCGGCACGGCCGGGGGAGCCACGCTCACCGCCGTCGGCCTGCGCTGGCTGATCGAGCGGGAGGGCGGCAAGCCGGCCGACGTGCCCGTGGCGCTCCAGCCGGCCACCGCACGCGTTCGCCCCGAGGACGAGGCCGCTCGTCTGCCTCGTGCCGCCAGCTACGGCATCCGGCGACAGTAGCGACGCGGAATCCTCTCGGATTCTCATCCGCAGCAAGCTATGCAGGGTGTTCGTGGCGCTGAATCGGTCCCGCGAGCGTGGATACGCCGGCGAATCCTATCGGTCTGTCACCGACGGCAAACCAACGACGGTTCGGCGGTCGGATTCGTGCATTACGGTCTCCGGGTGACAATCCGATAGGAAACCCCATCAGAATGGGACGGCGATGATCAACCGCATCCTTCGCGGCCTCGCGCGGCTACCCGGCGCACTGTGGCGGGGGACCGTGGGCCGGTTGCTGAACCCCCCATCACCCCCACAGACGGCGGTCGTCGTGGCCGAGCCGATCGAGCCGCGGAGCGTGGCGGGCATCACGTTCCGCGCCAGCCTGGTGGTCGTTGCCGTCGTCCTCGCCGCGTATCTCCTCTACGAGCTGCGCCTCCTCCTGATCCTCATCTTCCTCGCCATCCTGCTGGCGGCGGGCCTGTACGGCGCCGTGCGGTTCTTCGAGCGATTCCTGCCGCGTGTGCTGGCGGTGCTGGTCTCGTACATCCTGCTCATCGGCGTCTTCGCGCTGGTGCTCTTCCTCATCTTCCCGCCGCTGGTGCGCCAGGTCGTGGAGCTGGTCGACGATGCGCCGGCCATCGCCGACGATCTGCGGACGGGGGCGGTCTCGCTGATCGACGGGATTGCCGGGACCGGACGAGGCGACGAGATCGTCGATAGCCTGACGTCCGGTGCCCAGGGGTCGCTGCCGGAGCTGGGCTCGCTGCTCTCGGTGCCGCTCACGCTGGCGGGCATCCTGACCAACATGCTCGTGGTCATCTTTCTCTCCGCACTGATGCTCATCGAGCGCGATCGCAGCCGCGCCTGGGCCCTCGAGTTCGTGGACGAGCAGGATCGCGAGGCGCTCATCGGTGTGTCGCGCAACGCGCTCCTGCGGCTTGGCGCCTACGTGCGGGGGCAGCTCTTGGTCATGGGCATCATCGGCTTCGGATCGGCGGCGGGGATGCTCATCCTCGGCGTGCCGTTTGCCGTCCCATTGGGAGCGTTGAGCTTCATCACCGCCTCCATCCCGTTGGCGGGCGCATTCATCGCCGGCGGGCCGATCGTCCTGGTGGCCCTCACCGTCTCGCCCGGCACCGGTCTCCTGATGCTGCTGTGGCTGGTCGTCCTCCAGCAGCTCGAGGGATCGGTCATCACGCCGTATATCCAGGGACGAATCGTCAACCTGTCCGCGATCGCCGTCCTGCTGGGCGTGGTCGCCGGCACCTCCATCGCCGGGATCGTGGGCGGCATCATCGCCATCCCACTGGTGGCGGTGGCCGACGTCGTGCTGCGGGACATCGTCTTCCCGCTGCGTCGGCGTGCCGAGGACCGCCGGGGTCGGCCCGGTTCCGAGGCGCCGGCCCTGTAAGCCGGTGGTAAGCGCCGAGTAACCTGGCGACGTCACCATCGGCTCATGGATGCGATGCAGCTCGGAGCCGCCTTTCGCGCGGTACGCCTGCGTCGTGGGTGGCGTCAGGCCGATGTCGCTCGCGCGGCCCGCGTGTCGCCTGCCACCGTGTCGCGCATCGAGCGCGGGCACATCGGCTCGCTGTCCGTCGACACGTGGCGCCGGGTCGCCGCCGCCCTCGACATCCGGATCGACTTCGTTCCCCGATGGCGCGGAGGCGAGCTCGACCGCATGCTTGCGGCGGGCCATTCGGCGATGCATGAAACGGTCGCGCGGGAGCTTCGGGAAATCGGCTGGATGATGGCTCCCGAGACGACATTCTCGATCTACGGCGAGCGCGGCGTCGTGGACATCCTGGCGTTTCACCCACTGACGAAGGCGCTGCTGGTGATCGAGCTGAAGACACAGCTGGTCGACGTCCAGGCGCTCATCGGCTCCGTGGACCGATACCGGCGATTGGCTCCGCAGCTTGCTCGCGAGCGAGGTTGGACCGTGACCTCCGTCAGCTGCTGGGTGATCCTGCGGGAGACGCCGGCGAATCATCGGCGCCTTGCCGCGCACGCGACCGTGCTTCGGACCGCGTTCCCGCAGGACGGCCGGCGCGTGCGCGGCTGGCTTGGGAAGCCGGACGGGGCGATCGCAGCGCTGTCTTTCCTATCGGATTCTCACCCACGGACCGTTAGCGCAACTTCGTCGGGCGTCCAGCGCGTTCGCGTGCGCCCGCCACGCTTGGCGAGCGCGGAGAACCGTGGTCAACGGTCTCCCGGTGCAAGACCGATAGGAATCGGCGCCGAGATCTCGACATAACGGTCTGCCCATGCAAGACCGATAGGATTCCGGGCGGCGCAGAGCCTTCAGCGACCCGCACGGACCAGGTTCCCCACGGTGCGGGCGTGCATGCCGAGCTTCCAGCGCAACGTTCCCAGCCGGCCGGGCCGAGCGGATTCGGGCGGCTCGGGGAACGGCTCGAGACCCGCGGCCTCGTAGAGGACCATCGGCACCTCGCCGATGCCGTCGAGCTCCTCGACCACCGAGACGCCGCCGCCGCCGGCTGCCGGCGGACCGAGGACGGCGTGGGCGGGATCGGTCATAAGGACGTACTCGTGGCTGCCCACGGAGTTCTTGAGCATGCGGTGGACGACGATGACGTCGGAGCGAATCGGCGGGTTCGAGAAGCTGTTCGGGATCCGGTGGCGACCTCGCCGACGTGGACGACCTGCTTCAGGCGCAGGTCCGCGACACTAGTGCAGGCACCGCATACGCAGAGCGGGAGCGCTCGGAGGGCCGCGACCTCGCTGCGAAAGGCGCCGAAGAACCCGAGCAGCTGCTGGTTGAGGTCAACGCCGACGCCTCGATCGTGGTCGTCGAGCGGTCCCCACAGGAAGACGGCGTCGCCCTCGAGCTCGGCGACCCGGAGCAGCGAGCGGTGCCGCGCCACCAGCGCCGTCAGCAGGCGCACGCCGCCATGGGTCGCGCGCACCTCTAGCGGTCGGTGAACCGGCGCAGGAAGTGGATGGTGGCCTCGTGGCGGGGATCGCGCAAGAGCTGCTCGGGCGGCCCCTGCTCGATGATGCGCCCGTCCTCCATGAAGACGACCCGGTCGGCGGCCTCCTCGGCGAAGTGCATCTCGTGGGTGACGACGATCATGGTCGTGCCGCCGTGCGCCAGGTCCTCCATGACGTGCAGCACCTCCCCGATCAGCTCCGGATCCAGGGCGGAAGTGGGCTCGTCGAACAACAAGACCTTCGGCTCCATGCACAGGGCGCGGGCAATGGCGACCCGCTGCTTCTGGCCACCAGATAGGCGCGCGGGGTACTCGTCCCGCTTCTCGGCCAGCCCCACGACCTCCAGGTACTGCTCCGCTCGCTCGATGGCTTCGGCGCGGGGGACTCGGAGCACGCGCATCGGCGCCTCGATGCAGTTCTCGAGGACGGTCATGTGCGGGAACAGGTTGAACTCCTGGAAGAGCATCCCGGCGCGCAGTCGCATCTGCCGAATCTGCTCCTGGTGCTTCCGGCTGCGCGCCTTGAGGGGGTCAGCCTCGAGCTTCAGTCCGTCGATCTCGACGGATCCGGCCGTCGGCTCCTCCAGGAAATTGATGCAGCGCAGGAGCGTGGTCTTACCGGAGCCGGATCGGCCGATGACCATCACTGCCTCGCGCTGCCTGACCTCGAGGTCGACGCCGCGCAGGACGTGGTTCTCACCGAAATACTTCTCGACCCCCTCGACGCGCACGATCACGTCCCCCACGTGCGACGGCATCGCGGCATCGGATGCGTACCCGCTCGACTCGGGCTCCGGCCGCGCGCCGAGGCCGCCGGGCGGGCGAGGATCGACCGTCATCGGTCTCCTCGGGCCATCCGCTTCTCGAGCTTGTCCTGGAAGTAGCTGAAGATCATCGTCAGGACCCAGAAGATCACGGCGGCGATCAGGAGGCCTTCGAGCGAGGCAAGCTCCCGCCGCCCGAGTGTCGATGCCCGCCACAGCAGCTCCTGCACGCCGAGGACGTAGACGAGGGAGCTGTCCTTGATCATTGCGATGAACTCATTGCCGATCGCGGGGATCACGATACGGAGCGCCTGCGGCAGGACGATCCGCCGGAACACGAGTGACTCCGACATGCCCAGCGCCTGTGCCGCCTCCCGCTGGCCGGGCGCCACCGCCTGGATTCCGGCACGGAAGATCTCGGTCATGTACGCGCCATAGTTGAAGCCGAGGGCGACGATGCCGCCGATGACGACCGGGAGCGTGATCCCGAGCTGCGGCAGGGCGAGGTACACGAACAGGATCTGGACGAGGAGCGGCGTCCCACGGACGAGCGAGACGTAGAGCGAGGCGACGCCGTTGATGACCGGATTCGAAGAGAGCCGGCCCAGGGCGCCGAGAAGGGCCAGGACGACGGCGAGCAGGATCGAGGAGATCGAGATGACGATGGTCAGCCCGGCTCCCTGGATGATGTACGGCCCGGCTGACGCAATGAAGCCCAGGTCGACGTTACCGGTCACCCACAGCGCGAAGACCAGCGCACCGAGGAGGGCGAGCCAGGTCAGCACGAACTGGAGGCGGAACATCGCGCGGGCGCGAGCCTGGGCGGCGGCCACCCGTTCGACGATCGTCGGCAGGTTCGGCTTCGCCGGCGTTGCGGCGGTCATCTCAGCCCTCCATGTTGGAACGAAGAACGGGGACGCTTCGCAGCATCCCCGTTCGGGTCACGTTGGCCTCCCTGACGGGTCAGTCGGCCTTGGTGAGATCGAGGCCTCCGTACCACTCCTCGCTCATCGCGGTGAGGGTACCGTCCGCATGCATCTCGGCCACGATTCGGTCGAGCTCGGCCTGGAACTCCTCATGCGCAGGTCCGTTCTTGTCGGTCGCCACGGCGAGTGGCTCGAAGAACACGGGATCGCCCACGGTGACGAGCGGCACCTCGTCGTCGATCGCCTGCTGAACGGTGGTCGAGGAGCTCAGCCAGCCAACGAACTCGTCGCGTCCCGCCTGGATTGCCTCGGCGCAGAGCGCATCGGTCTCGAGCGCCACCGCTTCGGCGCCCTCGGGCACCGTCGCGGACTCTGATCCGTCACCGAGCGCGAGGTCTCCGTTGATCCAGTCGAGGTACGTGGTCGCGGCGCCGACGCAGATCGCCTCGCCGGCCAGGCCCTCCAGATCGGTGATGCCGGACGCCTCGGCAACTGCCATCTGCGCGGGAGTGAAGTAGTACGGCTCCGTGAAGTCGAGGACTTCCTTGCGCGGCTCGGTGATCGTGATGGAGCCGACGCTCAGATCCCACTGACCATTCCATCCGCCGGCCTGCACGAGATCGAAGCTCGGCGTGACGAACTCGACCTCGACGCCCAGGCGTGCGCCGATCTCGTTTGCGACATCTATGTCGAAGCCCTCGAAGGTGCCGTCATCAAGCAAGAACGACTGCGGCGCGTAGTTCGGGTCGGTCGAAATCTGAATGGTGCCTTCCTCGCAGATCGCGGCGAGGAGGTCGTCTCCTGTCGGGGCGCTGTCGCACGAAGTCGCTCCGCCGCCCTCGCTGGCTGCCGGGCTGCCCGAGCTACCGGCTCCCTGGCAGGCGGCCAGAATGAGCATCGCAATCGGAAGGATCGCGAGGCGTCGCATCTTCTGCATGTGTTCCTCCATGTGGGACGCCGAAATCCTGCCGGCGCACGTTGGGTCTCTCTTCGGTCGGCACGTTGTAGCACTTCCGCGCTCGGAACGGCAAGGACTCGCGGTCGTGGGACGGCCAGGCCCTCTGATAGCATCCGCCTCCCATGACCATGAGCTCGCCTCGCGGCAGCGTCCGCGTCCTTCTCCCGCTGGTCGTGGTATTCATCGTGATCGGCGGCATCGTCGTCTGGCTCCTGGTTTCGTCGCGTACCGACACGCCCGCGGCGCCCGAGCCGGCAGCGGCCTTCGAGTTCGTCGGGCGGACGAAGTGTCCGGACAGCGACTTCAGCTGCGTCACCCTGCGCGTGCCGATCGACCACTTCGCCCCGGCGGGCGGACAGACGATCGACGTGACCTTCGCCCTCCTGCGTGCCTCCGCCGGCCCGGCGAAAGGGGTCTTCGTGACCGCGACCGGCGGACCGGGGAGCAGCGGCCTCGCAGTCGCAGACTCGTACACCTCGGCGCTCGACCCGCAGGTCCCGGAGGAGCTCGACATCGTCTTCTTCGACCAGCGCGGGATCGGCCTCTCGGAGCCGATCCAGTGTCCCGACGCCGTCCTCGAGTTCTACACCACGCCCGCGGTGCCGACGGTCTCCGAGGCGGAGGCGCAGGCGTACGCCGATGCCGCTCGCACCTTCTCCACCGATTGCGTCGAGGAGATCGGCGTCGGGCCCGATACCCTCGCCGCCTATGCGACCCGGCAGTCGGTCGAGGATCTCGAGGCGTTCCGATCCTGGCTCGGGGTGGACCGGCTTCACCTCTACGGCGAGAGCTACGGGTCGCAGTACGTGCAGGCGTATGCATCGGCCCATCCGGAGCACGTCGAGACCCTCCTGCTGGACGGGCCTGTCGA
Organism: uncultured Steroidobacteraceae bacterium; assembly: GCA_964470495.1. Lineage (GTDB taxonomy): Bacteria > Chloroflexota > Limnocylindria > QHBO01 > QHBO01 > JACDBZ01. The sequence goes on from CAYYDA010000033.1 coordinate 11,936, forward strand.
CCTCACGCTGGCCGGCAGCGACTACTACGTGGAGCAGGCACTCGCCTTCGAAGCGGCGCTCACTCACACCATGGACGCCTGCGCGGCCGACGCATGGTGCGCGGCGGACTACCCGAACGGGGACCCGCTTGCCGCCTGGGACGACCTGGCGGCGCAGCTGCGAGACGGGCCGATTGCCTATGACTTCATCACGGCATCGGGCGAGGTCGAGCAGCGGGAGCTGGGCTTCGGCGACCTTGAGGCGGCCACCGCCGGCTACGTGTACTCGACGACCGATCAGATGCTGCTCCAGCGGGCGATCGCACAGGCGGCCCGCGGCGAGATGCTGCCCGTCGCTCGCCTGACCTACATCTCGCTCGGCCAGGATCCGGAGACGCTTGGCCCGATCCCGGACCCGACCTACTCCGACGCGCTCTACTACGCGGTGGAGTGCATGGACTACGCGTTCGGCACCGGGACGGCGGACGAGCGCGAGGCAGCCTACCTGGCGAACGGGGTCTCCGCCGCAGTGAGCGACGTGCGGATGGGCAGCATCTATTACGGCGACCTGCCCTGCGCGTCGTGGCCCGTGCAACCGGCTTCTGCTGACCGGCCCGGCTACCTGTCCGATGCGGCCTACCCGGTGGTCGTGCTCGCCTCGACGACCGACCCTGCCACCCCATACGCCGGCGCGCTGCGCCTGTTCCAGAATGCCGCCGACGGCTACCTCATCACCCAGCCCGGCGGCCCGCACGTCATCTTCGGCCGCGGCAACCCGTGCCC
>CAYYDA010000034.1:0-12583 GCA_964470495.1 uncultured Steroidobacteraceae bacterium
ACGTGTCGACGACCGGGCAGCGGCCGCCGCCGATCTCCTTCCAGTACCACGCCCAGGCCTCGGGGTTGATCGGCTCACCGACGCTGCCGAGCACGCGCAGCGAGGTGAGGTCGTCGGCGGCAAACGCATCGGCGCCGTACTTCATGAGCGCGCGGATGGCGGTCGGGGCGGTGTAGAGGATCGTGGCCCGATACTTCGCGGCGATCTGCGCCCATCGGTCCTTATCGGGGAAGTCGATGGCGCCCTCGTAGATGACCCCCGTCGCGGCGTTCGCGAGCGGGCCGTAGACGATGTACGAATGGCCGGTCACCCACCCGATGTCGGCCATGCACCAGTAAACGTCGGACTCGGGCTTAAGGTCGAAGATGTACCGATGCGTCGTGGCGACCCCGGCGAGGTAGCCGCCGGTGGTGTGCATGATCCCCTTCGGCTTGGCCGTGGTCCCCGACGTGTAGAGGAGGTAGAGGAGGTCCTCGGAGTCCATCGGCTCCGGGTCGGCGGTCGTCGGCTGGTCGGCGATCAGATCGTGATACCAGTGATCCCGGGCCTCGTCCCACTCGACGTCGTCGCCGGTGCGCCTGACGACCACGCAGTGCTGGACCGTTGAGGTCCGCCCGATCGCGTCGTCGGCGCTCTTCTTTAGCGGCACCGTGGCCCCCTTGCGGTAGCCGCCATCCGCGGTGATGACGACCGTGCATTCCGCATCGTCGATGCGGTCGGCCAGCGCATCGGCGCTGAATCCGCCGAAGACGACCGAGTGCGGTGCGCCGATGCGCGCGCAGGCCAGCATGGCGACCGGCAGCTCGGGGACCATCGGCATGTAGATGGCGACGCGGTCGCCCTTCTTCACGCCCAGCCCGCGGAGGGCGTTGGTGAGCTGGCACACCTCGTCGAGCAGCTGCTGATACGTGATGGTGCGCGTGTCGCCGGGCTCGCCCTCCCAGTGGTAGGCGACGCGCTCCCCGAGACCGGCGCTCACGTGGCGGTCCAGGCAGTTGGCGCTGACATTCAGCTTCCCGCCGATGAACCACTTGGCGTACGGCGCCTCCCACGTGTAGAGCTCGGTCCATGGCTCGATCCAGTCGAGCCGGTTGCCCTCCTCGGTCCAGAACGCACGAAAGCCGTCCTCCGAGGCGGTGCGCTCGTAGATCGACGCGTCGTTCAGCAGCGCGGCGGCACGAAACTCGGGCGAAGGCTCGAAGGTGCGGTCCTCGCGCAGGAGGTTCTCGATGGCCTGCCGGGCGTAGCGTCCCTCGATCGACATTCGCCGATTCTAGACCGCACAGGGCGACCGGACCGGCTCGTACGGAAGCTCGCCGCAGGGGCAACGCGGCAGCCAAATTGCAGGGACTGCAATGTGGCACGCATCCACCGCAGCACGGGAGCAAAAGAGGGGTGGGCCGTCGCCGTGAGGTAGCCACGCGTCGCGACCGGGGTCGAGCCGAGCATCGACGATGGATTTGGCACGCACGACTTGCCTGGAGGTGAGGTTTCGTGGCTACCAGTACGCAGAGCGCCCCAACCCGAGCGAGAACCTACGACTACAACATCCCCTTCGTCATCGGCGCGTCCGCTGCCGGCACGACGATCGAGTGGTACGACTTCTACCTATACGGCGTGCTTGCGACCCTCTTCGCGTCGCAGTTCTATCCGCCCGGTAACGAGGTCACTGCACTGCTGGCGACGCTCGCGACCTTCGGCGCCGGGTTCGCAGTGCGCCCGTTCGGCGCGGTGTTCTTCGGGCGCATCGGCGATCTCATCGGTCGCAAGTTCACGTTCCTGGTCACGATCTCGCTCATGGGCGGGGCGACGACGCTCATCGGCATCCTGCCGACCTACGAGACGATCGGGCTGCTTGCGCCGATCCTCCTGGTCGTCATCCGACTGCTCCAGGGCCTGGCGCTCGGCGGCGAGTACGGCGGCGCAGCGATCTACGTGGCCGAGCACTCGCCGGACAAGAAGCGCGGCTTCTTCACCAGCTGGATCCAGACGACCGCGACGCTCGGCCTGCTTCTGGCGCTGGTGGTCATCGGCGTGACGCGCGTCAGCCTCGGCGAGGAGGCGTTCACCGCGTGGGGCTGGCGGATTCCGTTCCTGCTGTCGGCCATCCTCGTGGCCATCGCGCTCTACATCCGCCTGAAGCTGCGCGAGACGCCGCTCTTCTCGCGGCTGAAGGACGCCGGAAACGCCTCGACCCAGCCGCTGAAGGACAGCCTCGGCAACCGACGAAACTGGGGGCTGATCCTCCTCGTGCTGATCGGCATGACGGCCGGACAGGCGGTGGTCTGGTACACGGGCCAGTTTTACGCGCTGCTCTTCCTGCAGACGTCGATGGGCGTGCCGTTCATCGACTCCTACATCATCGTCGGCGTGGCGATCGTGCTGGCAACGCCGTTCTTCATTTTCTTCGGCTGGCTCAGCGACAAGATCGGGCGCAAGCCGATCATCCTGGGAGGCTGCCTGGTCGCGGCGATAACGTACTTCCCGATCTACAGCCTGATGAACGCGTTCTCGCATCCCACCTTCGGGACCGATGGGAAGGTCATCGCCGGTGGGGCAGCGCCCGAGATCGTTCCGCTCATTGCCCTGGTCTTCATCCAGGTCGTCTACGTCACCGCGGTCTACGGCCCGATCGCCGCCTTCCTGGTCGAGTTCTTCCCGGCCAAGATCCGGTACACCTCGCTGTCGCTGCCGTACCACCTCGGCAACGGCTGGTTCGGCGGGTTCGTGCCCCTCATTGCCACGGCCATCGTGACGGCGACGGGGAACACTTATGCCGGGCTCTTCTACCCGATCATCGTGGCGCTGATGTCGGTCGTGGTGGGCGGGCTCTTCATCAGGGAGACCTTCCGCAACCGCATCTGGGACGAGGTCGGTGGCGAGGAGGGACCGCGGACGCCGGAGAGCGCGGCCGCGCAGGGCGGGACGCTCGCCGGCTAGCCCTCACTCCACGCTTCGCATCAAGGTCAGGCCCGGGCGCTCAGCCCGGGCCTGACTGCTTCCCGTAGGATCGGGGCGTGGAATTCGTAGGCGCCACCGCGCTCGCCTTCGGCGCCGTCTTCGTCGCCGAGTTCGGCGACAAGAGCCAGCTCCTGATCCTGGCCTTCGCAACCCGCTACTCGTGGCGACCGGTCGTCATCGGGCTGGTCATGGCGGCCACCGTGATCCAGGGCATCAGCGTCGCGATCGGGACGGCCGTCGGCACCGCATTGCCGGCGACCGTCGTGGCGATCATCTCCGGGATCGCCTTCCTGGCCGTGGCGGTATGGACGCTGCGCGGCGAGGATGACGAGGAGGAGGTGCCCGACTCTGCGAGCCACCGGCGGGTGGCCGGGATCGGCCTCGTCCTGACCGTCGCCGGCGCGTTCATCTTGGGTGAGCTCGGCGACAAGACGATGCTGGCCACGTTTGCGCTTGCCGCCACGCAGGGTGCGGTGCCGACCTGGATCGGCTCGACCGCCGGCGAAGTGGCCGCCAACCTCGTGGCGGTCGTGGTCGGGCGGCAGGTCGGGCACCGGCTTTCGCCGCGGTTGGTCAGGATCGGATCTGCCGCGCTGTTCGCCTTCGCCGGCCTTGTCATCCTCGCCGGAGTGCTCGCCACACAGGGCTGACGCTGGCGCGCGGCCTGCTACGGTTCCGCCATGCGCTCTCCCATCGGCTCCGTGCTGATCATCCTGTCCCTGGCCACGGCGGTGGTCCTCGCCCTCGTCCTGCTCCAGACGACCGGACTACGCTCCGATCTCGATCACGCTCGCTCGGAGGTCGTCACGCTGCGCGAGCAGGTCGAGGGTCTCGAACGCGGTGTGCCGATGAGCGAGCTCTCGAGCCGCCTCGCCGAGCTGGAGAACGACATCGAGTCGTGGGTCATCGCCTTCAGCTCCGACACGGCGCCCGGTGACGGCTCGACACCCGCAGGCGGCAGCGACTCGAACGACGAGGTCCTCGACCGGATCGACGACGTGCTGTCAAGGATCGACGACCTCGAGGGCCGGATCGACGAGATCTGCGGGGGGATCCCCGTCTGTTGAGCGCCTCCTCAGGCGGCGGCCGCATCCTCCGCGCGTTCCCGGACCGCGACCAGCAGGAGCGCGGCAGCAACGTATGACGCGGCCATCACGCCGAACGCGACGGGGTAGCTGAAGGCTTCGACCACGAAGCCGATGACGTAGGCCCATAACGCGCCGATGCCGAAGGCGAACGTGAAGTACACCGCGAAGGCGACGTCGCGCATCGGTCCGGTGGCGCGGTCGGCCAGGTACGCCTGGAGCACCGGCGACTCGCTGAAGACGGCCGTGCCGAAGGGAAGCAGCAGCGGCACCAGAAAGAGCAGGTTCGCGCCGGCCGCCACGAATGCCAGGATGCCGACGGCCGAGAGCAGGTAGTAGGTGATGAGCGTCGGCCGGCGGCCGATGCGGTCGGACAGCACCCCGGCCAGGATCGGGCCGACCACGGCGCCGATCAGGAGGAGCGCATACAGCAGGCGCACCGTGCCGTCGTCCAGGTCGAGCGGTCCCGACAGGTAGAGCACCATGAAGGGCGCCACGATGTCGAGCCCGCGACCGCCCGCCGCCACGAGCGACGCGCCGAGGATGAGGCGCAGGTCGCGGCGACCAACGACCTCGCGCAGCTGCTGACCGACGGAGCCGGCCGCCCGGGCGCGCTTCCGGTACGCGGCGTGGTCCTCGCGGACGAAAATCGCCAGCAGCACGCCGATCACGAGCGCGGGAATGCCGAACAGGGCCAGCGTTGCCTGCCAGCCGACGGCGAGCAGCAGGGCGCCGCCGACGAACGGGACGGCGATGGTGCCGACGTTGCCGCCGCTGATGTGGGCACTGATGGCGAAGCCGCGCCGCTCCTGCGGATAGGCGTCCGACAGGAGCGCATTGCCGACCGGGTGTTGCGGGCTTGCGCCGATGCGGGCTGCGCTGATCGAGGCCAGGAGCTGGACGATCGACTGGCTGAGGCCGGCGGCGATGAGGCTCGCGCCGAAGACGACCTGCCCACCGGCGAGCAGGGCGGGTCGAGCCACGTAGCGGGTCAGGAAACCGTAGGCCAGCTGCATCGATCCGCCGACGGCGGTGGTGATGGCGATGAAGGTGCCGATGTCCCGCTCGTTGAGCCCGTATTCGATGATGACGATCGGGTAGACGAGCGGCATGAGCGCCGACTGAGCGTGGATGGCGGCGTGGGCCACCGACAATAGGGCCAGCGCCAGACCCGGCCGCGTCGGACTGCTACGATCCATTGAGATGCCCGTTAGCCCCAGTGCTCCACCTTCCGGTGCCCCGCGCAGGGGCAAGGCCGCGGGCGAGGAATCGAGCCTCGAGGCGAGCCTGATCGGCACCGTCGCGCCGCTCATGCGCCACCTCGTCGCGCACGCCCGCCGCCGCCGCCGCACCTGGAGCGAGCTGACCTACCAGCAGTACAACGTGCTGCGCATGATCGACACGATGGGCCCGCAGCCGCAGGCCGAGGTCGCGAGAAGCCTGCTCGTCACGGCTCCCGTCGTCACGCGGCTGGCCTCGACCCTGGCCGATGCGGGGCTCGTCGAGCGGGGCACGGACCCGAACGACAAGCGCGCGGTCGTGCTGGCGCTGACGCCCACCGGCCGGCGCCGGGCGCGTGCGATGCGCCGAGACCTGCTCGAGGCGGCCCGAGAGCTGCTGGAGCCGATCCCCGCCGAGCGGCGCGCCGGCGTGGCCACCGCGCTCGAGGAGCTCCAGGTCCTGTTGCCGACGCACTCAGCGCGCCGTTGAGGCCGGCGCCGCATCCGGCGCGACACCGCGCGGGGCGTGGTCCGACGAGGTCCCGATGGTCGTTACGCCGAGTGCCCCGCGCCGGCTGGCGGCACGCAGGCCCACGGCGACGACAACGAGCGTGGCGGCCGACAGCGCGGCCCCAGCGAGGAACGCGGTCGGCGTCCCCCATGCCTCGGCCACCGCGCCGGCGAACAGCCCGCCGATCGGCGCGGAGCCTGCAAAGACGGTGACGTAGAGCGACATGACCCGCCCGCGCAGCGCGTCGGTCACGTTGGCCTGGACGGTGGCGTTGACCGTGTTGATCATGAGCATGCTGGCGTAGCCGGCCGCCATGATCAGTGGCGCTGCCACCCAGACGGTGCGGGACGCTGCGATCCCGACGAGCACCACGGCGAAGGCCGCCCCTCCCACCAGCATCAGCGGGATCGCCCGCCTGCGACGCATGAAGGCCAGCGTCAGGGAACCGGCCAGGGAGCCGATGCCCATGGCCGCGAACAGCGCACCGTAGCCTTCCGCGCCGAGGCCAAGGATGCCGGTCGCGAACAGCGGCAGCAGGATCTGGAAGTTGAAGCCGAACGCCGCGACGCCACCGAGCAGGACCAGCGACCACAGGACCAGCGGCGTGCGGACCGCGTGGGCGATCCCCTCGCGCAGGCTCTCGAGCACGGGCGGGTGCTGCTCGGGCCGCGTCGTGCGACGGATCTCGCGCGGGTCCATCCGCAGCAGGCCGATGAAGACGGCCGCATAGGTCAGCGTGTTGATGCCCAGGTTGACGGCCACGCCGGCCGTGGCCGAGCCGGTGACGCCGGTGCCGACTGCGATGATCACCCCGGCCAGCGCCGGGCCGACGACGCGAGCCGAATTGAAGGCCATCGAGTTGAGCGCGATCGCGTTGGAGAGCAGGCTGCGCGGCACCAGGTCGGGTGCCAGTGTCAGCCGCAGCGGCATGTCGATCGCGTTCACCAGCCCCAGCAGGAAGGCCATGACCATCACCATCGGGATCTGGACGATGCCGGTGGCGGTCAGGACGAACAGCACGAAGGCCTGGACGCACGCCGCGATCTGGGTGGCGAGGAGCGCGTGGCGCTTCTCGATCCGATCGGCGAGCACGCCGCCGAACGGGGCCAGGATCATGGCCGGGCCGAACTGGAGCACTGCCACGAATCCGAGCTGGATCGGCGAGCCGCCGAGCGCAAGGACGAGCCACGGCAGGCTCACCTGCTGCATCCAGGTCCCGACCAGGCTGACGACCTGCCCGGTCCAGTAGAGGCGGTAGTTGCGCACGCCGAGGGCTGCGAACCCGCGCTTCAACCCACCGAGCGCAGCGCGAAGGGGCAGCGGGCGGGGCTGGTCGGGTCGGGTGCCGGGGACGGGATCGGCCAATGCTCAGCTCTCCGGGAGGTTGCTCATGCTAACAACCGGCGCCGGACGTCGTCACGCTGCCCGTTGGACCATCCGCTCCGGCCGGTCGGCCGCTTCCGCATCGGCCCCGAAGCCTGCGGCGGCCGGCATGCGGACCGAACGCAGGCGCCATGCCACGAGAGCCAGGAACGTGACCGCCAGGCCGGCTCCCAGGCTGATCGCGACCGGGGCACCGAAGGCCTGTGCGACCGCGCCCGCGAAGAGCCCGCCGAGCGGCGCGCTCCCGGCGAAGACGGTGACGTAGAGCGACATGACCCGGCCGCGCAGCTCGTCGGGGACGCTGTTCTGGATTGTCACGTTGATCGTGTTGATCATGAGCATCGATGCGAGGCCGATCCCGAACAGGATCGGGAAGGCGAGCAGCGGGCTGCGCACGAAGCCGAGCGCCAGCTCGAGAGCCAGGAACACGGCACCGCCGCCCACGATGTAGCCGACCATCGGCCGCCGGGTGCTGCCGAACGCCAGGATCAGCGAGCCGACCAGGGACCCGGCCCCCAGGGCCGCGAACAGCGCGCCGTATCCGCCGGAGTCCATCCGCAGCGTGTCGCGGGTGAAGAGCGGCAGGAGCGTCTGGAAGTTCATGGCCAGCAGCGCCATGCCGCCCAGCATGACGAGGGGCCACAGCACCGTCGGCGTCGCGACCGCGTACCGCACGCCCTCGGCCAGGCTCGAGCGGACCGACGGGAAGCGGGCCGGGCGCGGGACATGACGCAATCCGCGTGCGTCGAGCATCCATAGCCCGATGAGAACCGACAGGTAGCTGATGCTGTTGATGCCGAAGTTGAGCGCCACGCCGAATACCGCGATCGTCACGCCGGCGATGGCCGGACCGACGACGCGCGACAGGTTGAAGCTCATCGAGTTGAGGGCGATCGCGTTGACAAGATCCTCCTGCGGGACGAGCTCGGCCGAGAATGCCTGGCGGACCGGCATCTCGACGGCGTTCACGAAGCCGGCCGTCAGGGCAAGGACGTAGACGTGCCAGATCTCGACGATCCCGGTGGCCGCGAGGACGAACAGCGTCGCGGCCTGGAGCATGGCGACCGAGTTGACGACCATCAGGGTGCGCCGCTTGTCGACACGGTCCGCGAGCACGCCGCCGATTGGCGCCAGGATCATGGACGGCGCGAACATGAGCGCCAGGACCAGACCCAGCTGGAGCGGCGAGCCGCCGAGCTCCAGCACGAGCCATGGCTGCGCGACCGACTGCATCCAGGCGCCCGTCAGGCTGCCGATCTGACCGAACCAGTAGATGCGGTAGTTGCGGTGCCGCATCGCCGCGAAGCCACGACCCACACCGCCCGGCGCGCGCGACGAAGGAGCCGGCGGAGCCGCCTGGGGGGACGGGCGGCGCGGGGCGCGCGGAAGGAGGTCGGAGATCGTCATGTCGTTAGCAATGCTAACAACTTTTCGCGCTCTTCGCAAGTTGGCCATGACGAAAGCAGGTTGTGACATGGGTCGGTTCTGGGTGATGATGTGAGTACGACCAGACCGATTCGCCAGGCCCGAGCGATCCCGGTTCGGGGGGTCCGCAGCTCCCGCGCCAGACCTCACCTCCGCGCGCCCGTCGCCGGAACCCTGCTCTCGCTGCTCGTCCTGCTCTCGCCCGACCTGACCCTTGCGCCACTCAACGCGGGCGAGCCGCACAGCATCGGGGTTCAGCCGATCGACCTCGTCGGCACCACGGTCGTCCCCCGCCGCGTGCGACCCGTCGACGTCGCGCCCCCGCCGCGGACGCCGGTCCGCGCGACGGAGCCGTCGCCGCAACCGGCTGCCGCCTTCGCCAACGAGGCCGGCTACCAGGCTGCGATCGAGGCTGCCCGTGCGTTCGGCGGCGCATACGGCATCACCTTCGCGGCGGTGCGCAACGGCGAACTGCTCTGGACCGGGGCAGCAGGGCGCTATCGCGACGGCGCCACCACGATCAACGGCGCCGACTCGCTCGTCATCGGCAGCGTCACGAAGACGTTCGTGTCGGCCACCATCCTTCAGCTGGTGGAGGAGGGCAGGCTGAGCCTGGGCGACACGGTGCGCACTCATCTTCCGGGCGAGAGCGCCGTCACCCCGGACATCACGATCCGCCAGCTGCTCGACCACACCAGCGGGCTCGCTGACGTCTTCAACGACACGACGAAGGTCGGGATCGAGACCCAACCCGAGCACGCCTGGGAAGCCGCCGAGATCATGGCGACCCTGCACGCGCCGTGGTATCGCCCGGGCGAGGGCTACGCGTACGCCAACACGAACTACTACCTGCTCGGGCTGGTGATCGAGAAGGTCACCGGTGCCACCCTGTCCGATGAGCTCGAGCGTCGCTTCTTCGCGCCGCTGGGATTGGACAGCACGCGCGTCCTGACGGGCGACGGCACCGGCCGCGACTCGCTCGAGCCGGCGTGGGCAACCATCTTCTGGGCATCGGGCGCGATGGCGGCATCGGCAACGGACCTGGCGCGCTGGGGCGACGCGCTCTACGGCGATGCGCTCCTCAGCGAGGCGTCACGGACCGAGATGATGAAGCTCAACGCCGACGACTACGGGCTCGGCGTGCAGCGAATCGAGGTGCCGGGTGCGGTCGGTCACGGACACACGGGAATGCTCAAGACGTACACCTCCCTGCTCCTTCACCTTCCGACGCAGGACGTGACGCTCGTGCTCCTGGTCAACCGCACGCACGTCGACCTCGGGGGCATGCTCGCCGCGAAGCCGGGCGACGGTCCCTCGCTGCTCGAGCTGGTGGGCGTCGAACCGCCGCCCGCCCCGACACCCACACCGACGCCCGCGGGCGGCTGAGCCGCCGCGGAGTCAGTCGCCGAAGAGGATGTCCCGGATGACGGGCATCGGTGGCGTGCCGTGGCTGATCACCGACTCCAGGTGCGGCCGCCATGCGAAGTCGCGCCCCGCGGCCTGTGCCCGCCGGCGCGCCTCCTGCTCCAGCTCGGTCATCTCGACGCTCCCGAGGTAGTACTCGCACAGCTGCGTGCTCGACAGGCGGGCCCGAGACCATTTCTCCGTCGCCTCCGAGCGCTCCTGGAAGCCGCCGTCCACCATCATCGACATCGCCTCGTCCTCGGTCATGGTGCCGGTGTGGATTCGGATGTCCATGAGCGTGTTCGTGACGGCGCGCAGGAAGTACTTCCAATGGTTGAGGCGCAGGGCGGGGTCGTCGGCGCCGTAACCCGCGTCGATCATGACCTGGGTGACGTACACGGCCCATCCCTCGGCGAAGACGCCTGACCCGAAGACGGCGCGCGGCAGCGAGTCGGATCGGTTCGACCATGCCAGCTGGAGGTAGTGGCCGGGCACCGCCTCGTGGATGGTCAGCAGGCGCAGCTGGCGGGCGTTGTACTCGCGCAGGAACGACTCGACCTGCTCATCGGTCCAATCGTCCGGCGGCGGCGTGATGGCAAAGAAGCTGTCCTGGCCGCGATCGAGCGGGCCGGGCGGGATCAGCATGGCGCCGCCGAAGGCACGCAGGAACGGCGGCGTCCAGATGATCTTGAGCGGGTCCTCCGCGAGGCCGATGAGGTCGCGCTCGCGAATGAATGCTTCGATCCGCTCGTTCTCGGCGCGGCAGAAGTCGAGCAGCTCATCGGCCTTCGGATGGTCGACCGCGATCGCGTCGAGCACCCGGCGGATGAGCGAGTCGTCGTCGCCGGGCATCGGCTCGTCCCCGATCCAGGCCGGCCACAGCTCGCGCGCCAGGATGAGCATCTCGGCCCGGACGTCGTCATACGCCTTCGCGGCGCGTGACTCGAGCTCCTGAGGCGTGACAGTCGCCTTGAGCATGTGGTGGAACTTGCGCTCGTAGAGGTCACTGCCCAGGCGGAAGTCGCCGTCGGCCGTCGGGAGCAGGTCGTCGCGCAGCCACGTGGTGAAGGCCTCGATCTCGGCCGAGGCCTCGGCTGCCGCCGCGTCGACCCGGTCGCGCAGCGCGGTGTAGTCGAGCTCGGCGGCCATCGAGGCGGCGGTTCGGCACAGGTCGGCCACGCCAGGCATCGTCTTGATGGCCTTCTCGACGTGGAACGCGCTGACCGGGCGGCCGCGACCCGACGTGAGGTTGGCACGCGCTGTGTCGAGCACGTTCGAAATGCCCTCCATCCGGCCGGCAGCGCTCGCCAGCCGATCCGGGATGGGCGCGAACTCGCGGCTGAGCAGGCCGAACAGGCCGCCGCCGAGGAGGTAGCTGTAGACGATCGGGCTCCACGACAGCTCGTCGAGCTCTTCGTCGTCGAAGCGCAGCGCCTCGATCTGGCGGAGCAGCACCTGCCGGTCGATCTCCTCGTCGCGTTCGAGTCCTTCGGCCGCGCTCAGGCTCGCATGCGCGCGCGACAACCACTGCAGCCGCGCCTGCGAGCCGGCATCGGTCAGATCGGGCCAGCGGTGGTCATGCTCGTGGTTGCCCGCCTCGGTGGCATGCACCGGATACAGGCGGAAGTAGTCGGTAAAGAATCCCTCGACGGAATCGGCAAATCTCATGCGCGCATGGTGCCATGCACCGAAGCCGGCCGCCGGATGGTCCGAGGGCCGACCGTGGCCGATAGTCGTGAGGCCGGCTAGGGCAGGTCGATCTGGCCAGCGCCGGATAGTCCGACGCCGGTCGCTCGGAAACTGCCGACGTGGCGAGCTGTGGCTCGGCTAGGGCCGACTCTCGATTCGGGTCGAATCCAGGATCTGGCGAAGCCCTGGTTGATCGGCGACATGATCATTCGGGTCATACGGGATGCCTAGGGCCTGCTCGTACTCCGTCGTGTGCGCGTATTCGGTGATGACCTGCACGAGCCGGACGCCGTCCACATCGAGAATCCGCAGCCGGCTGGTCTCGCCAGGCAACATGCCCCTGGGCTCGCTGCTTGCGGCGCTCCACGTTCGATGCTGCGGGCACTCCTCCCCGTAGTCGGGTGCCGTCAGCTCAAACTCCACACCCGGGAAGCCACTGATGGTTATGTCGACCGGAGCGGTCGCCTCATAGCCCGGCAGGCTCGCGAGCGCCGTAACCAAGTCATCAACGGACGGTCCAAGCGGAGGGTCGAGCTGCGACCCGGGATCACAGGGGTCGGCGTAGACGTTGTCGACGATCCAGAAGGTTGTGCCCCATCCGGAGCCGCCATCTCCAACGCCGTTGTCGACGATCAGACCGGCGACGTCGGCGGTTGAGGTCCAGGAGAACCAGCCCTCAGGGACGTCGAACGTGATCCGGACAGGGAAGGGTTCATCGATCACGTAGCTGCCCGCTGGGAGATTGGGCCCTCCATTCGGAAATGCCTGGGGGGTCGGTGTCGGGCTCGGGGTCACCTGAGGTCCTCCGACGTTCGACCCTGGGGCCAGGAAGCGGATGCCCAGAAAGGCTGCGACCACGACGGCCGCGGCCGCCAGGGCCAGCTTTGCGCTGTTATTCATTTCAG
>CAYYDA010000035.1:0-12563 GCA_964470495.1 uncultured Steroidobacteraceae bacterium
AGCGCAACACGGATGCCTCGCATCTGCCTGCGGACATCTTCTCGATCGGTGATCCATTCATCGAGCTCGACAGCCTGCCGACGCCTCTGCCGGCCGGACTGATCCTCCAGGGGAGCACCTACCGCTGGGTGGGTGGCGAGCACATCGAGATTCACGGAACATTGGGCGCCGACTCGATTCAGGGCGGCGACGGCGATGACTCGCTGTGGGGTTACGCCAGCAATGACCGGATCGAGGGTGGCTCCGGCAACGACGGCGTCATCGGTGGTCCGGGAGACGACATCATCACCGACCTGTTCGGTGATGACAATCTCAAGGGCGGCCTCGGCGACGACGCCATTCACGCCGGCCCTGGCACCGACCTGGTTCTTCCGAGCCACGGCAAGGACTTCGTGAACGGTGGCGGTGACTTCACCACTGCCTTCATGAGCACCGGCGACGACTCCTACTTTGGCGGCACGGGCCGCGACACGGTCTTCGGCGGTGAGGGTAACGACTGGATCGAGGGAGGTCCTCATTCCGACCTGCTCCAGGGCGACAACGGCAATCAGTTCCAGAACGACCCGAACGGCGGCCACGATGTCATCATCGGCGGGGATGGACCCGACGATAACGACGCCGAGGGCGGCGACGACATCATGGTCGGACAGGTTGCGGCGGTTGACCGCTACGAAGGACAGCTCGGCTTCGACTGGGTGACCTTCAAGGGCGACGTCGTCGGAACGGTCGCGGACCTGGACAATTCGGCGCTCGCGCTGCCGACAGTTGGAAACCTCATCGACCGATTCGACCTTGTCGAGGCCGTCTCGGGCTGGAACCACAACGACGTCCTGCGCGGCAGCGGTGTTGCCGTAATCGGGGAGGGTGGCCTTATCGGCGGTCAGCAGTTGACCCAGGACCACCTCGACCGCATCAGCGGGTTCCGCGACCTTCTCGGAGGAAACGGCGTGGATGGGGTTCCGATCTACGCGGCTCCGTTCATGAGCCTCGATGAAACGGTCACGATCAACTCCAACATCCTCCTCGGCGGCCTCGGATCCGACGTCATCGAGGGGCGCGCAGGCTACGACTTCATCGACGGCTCGGCCTGGCTCAACGTCGCGGTCGAATGGCGGCCAAATGGCGAGGCCACGCCGGCGGTAGAACGAGCGGACGGACTGCAGGCCTACAACGCCAGAATCTTCAGCGGGGCGATCAACCCGGGCGATCTGTACATCGTGCGCGAGATCATCACCCCGACCGAAGCGGATGGTGCCAACACCGCGGTGTACTCCGGCACCCTGGCGGAGTACAGCGTCACCGACAACCTGGACGGCACGTTCACGGTCGAGCACCTGGAGGAAGGCGAGGACGGCATCGACGTCCTTCGCAACATCGACTTCCTGCAGTTCACCGACCAGCAGGTGGCCATCGGGGATGTCGCCAACATTGCAGCCACGGGTGAGGTCACGATCGACGGAACCCCGGCCGTGGGCAACACGCTGACTGCGAACACCACGACCATCGATGACGGAGACGGTCTTCCCGTCGATCCTGACTTCGATTACGAGTGGCAGACCGGAACCATGGATGTCGACGGAGTTCTTCAGTGGACGGCCACTGGCGCCGGAAATCCGGAGCTACTGCTCGAAGCTGCGCATGCAGGAACCATGATCAGGGTGATCGTCAGCTTCACGGACAACAACGGCGTGGTCGAGACAAAGACCTCCGAGCCGGTGGGCCCGGTAACTGGACCATGAGCCGCTAGCTGAGACGACCGAGAGGTCGCCACCAACCTGAGTCGTGACAAGGGGCCCGTCGATCCGTCGACGGGCCCCTTTTGCGTGTCGCCGGGCCGGGGAAACACAGTCGGTGGCGAAGTGGGCGTGACGGGCGCAGCGCTCCCAGGTCGAGGCCGATTGCCGGCTCGAGGGGCTCGAGCGCTCGCCGAGGCGGGTCAGGGAATTGTGCAGGCGGACCTGCCGCAGCGCATCCGTGCGCGGCCTCGGCGGCACCGACGGCGACCGGCCGTTCAGTGGATCCCGTTCGGGTCCAGGGAGCGCAGGCGCTGCGCGACCGCCTCGAGCACGCGCAGGCGGATCTCGGGGAACTCGTCCATGAGCGCCTGGAACTCGCGCCGCGCGACGACGAGCAGACGAGACGGCTGTGAAAGGGTCACTGTCGCCGTGCGAGGCCCTCCGTCGAGGAGCGCGATCTCGCCGAGCACCTCGCCGGGACCTCGCTCGCCGAGGGGCTGGCCATCGCGCTCGATTCGCGCGGAGCCCGACACCAGGATGAACATTTCCCAGCCGCGCTGGCCCTGCGTCATCAGCGGCCGGTCGGCAGGCAGGTCCACGATGTCAGCCAAGGTCGACACCCGCTCGAGCTCGCGGTCGTCGAGGCCGGCGAAGAGCGGAACAGTACGGAGCAGGTCGATCTTCTCGTCGCGAGCCACGCGTGCCTCCGGTGCAGGTCCGATCCCCTGCCGCGCAGCATACCGCCGTGCGGGCCGGCTCCGCTAGGCTTGAGTCGTGCCGCAACCCGATGCGTCCGATGCCTTCCCGCTTAGCCTCGGCGACGAGCCGCGGTTCTGCCCCGCATGCGGCCGCCCGGTCGAGGCGCGCACGCTCGAGGCAGACCATCGTCCACGGCTGGTCTGCCCGGAGGGGCACGTCACGTGGCGCAACCCGCGCATCGTGGTCGGGACGCTGCCGGTTCGCGGTGGACGCGTGTACCTCGCGCGTCGCGCGATCGAGCCACGCCTGGGCCAATGGACATGCCCGGGCGGGTTCCTGGAGCTCGGCGAGTCGACCCAGGAGGGTGCAAGGAGAGAGACGGAGGAGGAGACCGAGCTGCGCGTCGAGATCGGCCGCCTGATCGGCGTGTACTCGCGGCCGCATGCCGGGGTCGTCACGATCGTGTACGAGGCGTCCGTCGTCGGCGGCGCTCCCGAACCGGCGGCCGAAACCAGCGAGGTGCGGGACTTTGGGCCCGACGAGATCCCGTGGAGCGAGCTGGCTTTCAGCACTGTCGAGTCGGCCCTTCACGACTGGGTCGCCTCGCTCCCAGGACGCGGCCCGCGCTTCGAGCCGGAGCTCTACGTCCTGGATGCGGATGAAGAGGCCCCTCACGCTTGACCCGATGCGACCGACCAGTTCCCGCAGCTGCTCCCCGATACGGCGGGTAGGAAACCCGTGGCACCGATCGGTCTCATCGGCGCCGGCCTGCTTGCCGTGGGCGCGCTGCCCGCCGCGGCCAGGCCGCACGGCTTCCATCCTCACGACAGGCACCGCTACCCAGTCCCCCGGCCCGAGGTCTACCCCGACGGAGCCTCCGGCTGACGGATCACCGCGCCGCGAACCGGCACCGTTGCTCCGAGGATCAGTCCGTAGCCGATCGTGGCGAGGATCGAAACCGGGGCTGCCACCTGCGCCACCCCCGGCAGCTCGCGCGCTATGACGGTGGACACGATGCCCCATGCCAGGAGCGCGGCCATCGGCGCCGCCGCCGCGAGCGTGGCCCGCACCGTGAAGAAGCGCCCAAAGAAGTACGCGAAGCACATGCCGGCCAGCGCGCCGCCGGCCTGGACGGCACCGAGGCCCAGCACGAACGCCAGCTCAGGGGAACCTGCGAAGGGCGCGAGGGCCAGCGCCAGCGGCTCGAGCGGGCGCAGCGGATCGCCGTGGACGATGGCGGCCAGCGACATGGCGATTGCCGCCCACACATAGCCGCCGGCCAGCCCGCCGACGAACCCCTTGTAGGCAAGACGCAACCCGTTCAGTTCGGTCATCCACCCGATGCTAGGCGTCGATGCCTCGATTCCTGCCCCGGTCGAAGGTCCGGTCCCACCCCGTACGCGAGGCCGTGCGACTATCGCCCCACGATCCGCCGCGCTTCGTCCAGCAGTCGCTCGAAGACCAGCTTCTCCGAAGGGGCTTCTTCAGCCGCGCTCGGCGCACGGATTCCGCCAGCGCGAGTCCAGGCTCCGTCGGAGGTCCCGACCAGGATCGGGATGGCCTTGAGCTCCGGCTGCTCCGCTGACCAGCGTGCGCCGATACGCATCATCTCGTCCTCCGATGCCGTCGGAGCTTCCACGCACACGAGGTCGGGCCTCGTCTGAACGATCCGGGCAGCAACGTCGCCGGCCAGCACCAGACACGTCACCTCATAGCCACCCAGCTCCAGCGATTCGGCCGCGGCGATGAAGAACGGGGGCCCGGCGCCGACCACCGTGACGCGGCCGCCGCGCGGGCGGTTCCGGGTGCCCGTCGGTTGCTTCATGGCCCGACCGAGTCGACGCCTGGCGGCCGTTGGTACGTTTCGACGTGGATCGTCACCTCCACCAGGCCGTCCGAGCGCGGCCGATCAGTGACCAGCCGCCATGCACGCTCCGAAAGGTTGATGACCCGCGCGTCCGGGGTGCCGGCGTAGCAGTCGCACACGTCAACCACGAGCAGCATCGCGCAATGGTCAGCGCATACAACGACGGTCGTCGGTGCCTCGCCTGGGCTCGGTCCTCCGCCATAGGCCGGCGGTAGCGACACGGTGGGCTGATCCTCCCACCCTTGATCACCCGGGTAGTGGCTGGCGATGCCGGTCACCTTGCTGTCGTCGATCGCCTGATCGGACTGGTCATCCTCTGCCGGCGGTGCGGCGACGGTGATGGCCTGGTCGTCCCCGCCTACGACGAATGCTGGCGTGGCTGACGGATCACCGGCGAACGCGTACCAGTAGTCGGTCTTTCCTTCGAAGTAGGGGGACCGATGTAGCCAGATCTCCGCGCTCCCAACGAGGGGATGGGCAACCCGGCTGACCGCGTCTGCCTTGTATCGCGACTCGCTCTCGAAGACGTCCGCGAATGTCGAATCCGGCCGCGCGAGGATCCCCTCGACGATTTCCGCGGCGCCCTGGTAGAAATCAGTGGCGAAATAGGCCGCCGCACCCATCTCGAGGAGGGGGGCACGAGAGTAGTTTGCTACCCGGGCGGCTGCGACCTCGGCGGTGGCCGCCAGGTCGAAGCCCTCGCCCGCTCCGGGTGCGTAACACACGTTCGAGTGGATCATCACCCACCCGGGCGCCGGCCGCGCGTTGGCGGCCAGCCACGCCTCCCCGTAGTACTTGAGCGTGCCGTCCTGCAGGGAATCCGAGTGGTCCCCGTGCGCAGCGGGTCCCTGCAGGCCGAAGCCATTGGTGGTTTCAGCTTGAACCGTCGCGGCGTAGGGGTTCGGAAAGCCGAGCCCGTGGCCGAGGTACACCACGATGTTGGCGCCATCCATTGCTGCGAGCACGTTCTCTGGCGTGGCATCGGGGGAATACGCTCGTGAGACCGCGCCGCCGAGCTCTGTCGCGCGCGCCGCCGCCTCCTCAGCGATCTCGATGTAGACCGGGGTCAGCTGTGCTCCGACCGGCCCGACGATGATCGCGACCTTCGGCGGTTGCGTGAAGGCTGCCTCGGGCGCTCCGACGGCCATAACAGCGCCCCCATCGGCCGTGTCGCCGGCCGGGATCGGCACCACCAGCAGCCATCCGACCACCGCTGCCGCGACCGTGAGGCGACGGAGGAGCTGTCGCGTCCTTGAAGCCCGACCGGTCGACCCGGCGGTGGGGCTTGTTTCAATTGCACGCATGATCACTTCTGATGCTGTGGCCGTTGTCGGGCAGCTCGGGTAAGTCACCGCCGAGCTCGCCTCCTTGGGCCAACGTCGAGCCTATTCGCCCCGCGCGGCGCAGTGGACCCCCTTATCCGGGGGGTGCCCGGCGCTAGTCGATCAGGTTGTTGCGGAGGGCCCAGGCCACCGCAGCCGTCCGGCCCGATGCCCCGATCCGGGGATACAGCTCCTTGAGGTAGCCCTTGACGGTCTCCTCGGCGATGCCGAGGCGGTGCGCGATCACCTTGTTCCCGAGCCCGAGCGCGAGGGCCCGAAGGAGCTCGTGCTGCCTCGGCGACACCTCAGTCGACGTGGGGCCCGTCTGATGCGTGAGGACGAGGTGACGCTTCAGGAGAGGCCGGGCAAGGGAGGGCTGGATGTACGCGCCACCGGCCATTGCCGCCTCCGCGGCCGCGATGATCTCCTCCGGACGCGCGCTCTTCAGCACGTAGCCGGAGGCGCCGAGCGAGAGCGCCCGATCCACGTGCGCGGCACTGTCGTGGATCGACAGCGTCACGATCGGCGGGTGCGTCTCTCGCGTCGCGAGCGCGCGGAGGACCTCGAACCCGCTCATCCGTGGCATCGTCAGGTCGAGCAGGATCACATCACAGCGCTTGCGTTCGAGAACGCGGAGCAGCTCCAGGCCGTCGCCGGCCTCCGCGACGACGGTCACCCGGCCTGACGACTCGAGAAGGTGCCTCAGCTCGGACCGGATCTCCGCCTGGTCATCGACCAGGATCAGACGCATGATCATGCCGCCACCCGCTCCATCGGCACACGAACCTCCAGGCGCGCGCCACCCATTCGGCTTCCCGCGAGGTGCACCGTGCCTCCCTGGCCGGCAACGCGCTCACGCAGGTAGTCGAGTCCGAGCCCTCTGCCTCCGCCGGTCACGAACGTCTCGGGCCAGCCGACGCCGTCGTCGGAGACGCCCAACCGCAGTTCGTCGGCGCAGCCTGCGAGTGTGACGCGCACGCGGCCGGCGCCGGCATGCTTGGTGACGTTGAGGAGAGCCTCCTCGAGCGCCCGAACGATGACGACCTGAGCGGACGCCCGCAGACGATCCGGCTCACCCCGAGCGTGCAGACGCACCGTGATGCCCGTCTCCACTCTGAACCTGGTGACGACGTCACTCGCCGCCGCCGTCAGGCTCGAGATGTCCAGGTCCACCGGTCGGATGCTGCTGAGGAACGCCCTGAGCCGCACTTCGGCGTCCGCCACCATGCGCTCGATCGAGCGAATCGATTCGCTGAGATCCGAGGAGGGAAGAGTGAGCATCTCGGCCCTGCGGACCGCGTACAGCGTGCGAATGAGATCGCTCGCCAGGGAGTCGTGGAGCTCACCGACCAGGCGTCGGCGCTCGTCCTCATGAGCGATGGCGACACGTTGGATGAGCACCTGCCGCTCACTGGCCGCCCGGTGCACCTCGGCGAAGAGCGCTGTGTTGGCGAGGGCGGCATCGAGGCTGTGGGCGGCGGCCCGGATGATCTGTTGCTCCTCATCGGTCAATGGCGCAGCGCGGTCGGCAACCAGCCGCGTGCCATCGCGCAGCGGCACGGACAGGGCGGCTGGAGAGGTTTCTGCGACGTCCTCGACCGAGAGGCGGTCGAGCGCAAGGCCCTCGACGACACGACGCTGAAGCGCAGCGAAGAGCCTCGTCGGGTCGAGGGAGGTCGCGACCGCGTCGGCCGTCGTCGAGAGGACGGCGAACTCGTGTGCGCGCGCTTGAGCCAGGCGCCGCTCGCGGTTGGTCGAACGCATCGCCGTGGCGAGGAGCACCCCGACGGCGCCCCCCAACAGGACCAGGCCAACCACCAACATGCCGCGCGTGGTCCCCTCGGTGCGCTGCAGTGCTTCATCCAGGAATGCGATGTCGTCATGCGACTCGAGCACCGCGACCGGTCTCCCGGTCTCGGGATCGTGAATGGCGACGAAATGCGCGACCAACGGCGCGGCCGGCTGACCGGGACCGGTGACCGAGTCGACGCGGACAGAGACGACGCCGATCTCGATGGCTTCGGCGAGCCGTCGCGCGTCGCTCGAGTGACTCTGGCCGATGACGCGACCGCTGTCCGCATACAGGTTCCTGCCGTCGAGGCTCCAGATACTGGCGTTCAGGTGCCCGCGGCCCACGAGCTGCGTCGCCAGCAGCGTCTCGAGCTCCGCGACTTGCCCCTCACTGAGGGTCCTACCAGCTCCGAGGGCTGGCAGCGAACCTTCGATCGCCTCGACGGACGTTCGAAGGGCCTGGCCTCGCGCCGCGATGATCTCGTCGCGCACCCCCCATGAGGCGGCTGTCGCGAGCCCGACCAGCACGAGTGCAACGACGGCCAGACCGATTGCGGCAAGCCGGCGCGGCCCCTGCAGGTCCTTCCACAGCATGGCGATGCTGTTGCGCCGGTCCGCCGGCGACATGCTCTTCGTCCCCGAGGATAGGTCGTGCGATCCTGCGGGGAACGACATTCGCCGAGGCACGCGGGCGACGATTTGTTGAGTCAAGCTCCAGGTCAAGTGGGCAGCCCCCTTGGCGCACGATCCCCCGTGCACCCGCGGAGATGGTTGAGCCTCGGCAGTGGCGGGGTCTCGGCCGCCCCGAAGCGCGTGGCCTCTCGGATCTCCGTGTTGCCTGAACCTAGATCGATGGTCCGGGGCCGTCAACGCCGATCGTCCCGGCGCTGATGTGGTCTTGTGAGGTTAGGTCATGTACGTAGCCGATATTGCTGGTGACGAGCGACACCGGCGGCTCGTGTCACGGATCCGTCAGCCGGGGTAACGGGAGAAGACGGTGACCGCGTTCTGTCCGCCGAACCCGAAGCCGTTCGCAATCGCGACGTCCACCGCCTGGCGACGAGCCTCGTTGGGGACGTAGTCGAGATCACAGGCTGGGTCCGGGGTGGTGTAGTTGATCGTCGGCGGGATGACGCCGTCGCGGATGGCCAGCACCGCGGCGAGCGCCGACACGGCTCCGGCCGCTCCGAGCGTGTGGCCGACCATGCTCTTGTTGCTGCTGACGGCCAGGCGATCGGCGTGGTCGCCGAAGGCGGTGCGGATGGCCCTCGTCTCCGTGGCGTCGTTCAGCGGCGTGGACGTCCCGTGTGCCACGACGTACTGCACCTGCTCCATCTGGAGCTGAGCGTCGCGGACGGCGCGCTGCATGGCGAGCGTGGCGCCGTATCCGGACGGGTCGGGCGCGCTGATGTGGAATGCGTCGCCGGTCAGCGCGCCACCCGCGACTTCCGCAACCACGGTCGCCCCACGCGCCTGCGCATGCTCCGCGGCCTCCACTACGAGCACGCCGGCCGCCTCGCCGAACACGAAGCCGTCGCGGCCGGCGTCGAACGGGCGCGACGCACCGGCCGGGTCGTCGTTTCGTTTCGAGAGCGCGCCCATGTTGGCCAGCGCGGCGAAGGAGACGGGGATGATGGCGCTCTCGGTGCCGCCGGCGATGACCACCTCCGCGTCGCCGCGCTCGATCAGCCGCTGCGCCTCGAGGAACGCCTGCACGCCGGACGCGCAGGCGGCAACCGAAGCGATGACCGGGCCGCGGATGCCGTTCTGGATGCTGATCTGCGCGGCGGCCATCGACGGCGACATCATCGGCACCATGAACGGACTGACGCGCGCGGGGCCCCTAGTCGTGAGCGTGTCCTCGCCGACCGCCACCTCCTGGACGCCGCCGCCGCCGGTGTTCACGACCACCGCCACGTCATCGCGGTTGTGATCGCCGATCTGGAGCCCGGAGTCGTCGATCGCCTGGCGTGCCGCGGCGACGGCCAGCTGTGCGAACCGGCTCATGCGGCGTGCCTGCTTGAAGTCGATCCAGTCCCTGGGGTCGAAGCCCTTGACCTCGGCGGCGATGCGGACCTCGAGGTCGGAGGGGTCGAACAGGGTGATCGTCGCGACCCCGGACACGCCGGCGACCAGGTTCGCCCAGAAGGTGGCGACGTCGTTGCCGATCGGTGTGACGGCCCCCATGCCAGTGACGACGGCGCGACGCCCTGGATCTCGCCGCCGCGGGGAGCGGGCCACTACTCCTCGAAGCGCCGCAGGATGACGGTGCTGTTGTGCCCCCCGAGCCCCATCGAGTTGGAGAGCGCCACGCGCACGTCGGCGGCGCGGGCCTCGTTGGGCACGTAGTCCAGGGTGAGCTCGGGATCCGGATGGCGGAGGTTGATGGTGGGCGGGATACATCCGGTCTCGAGGACCTTTGCCAGGACGTAGGCCTCGATCGCGCCGGAGGCGCCCATCGCGTGTCCGAGCATCGACTTCGTGCTGCTGACCATGAGCCGATCGGCGTGCTCGCCGAAGACGTCGCGGATGGCGATCGTCTCGTATCGGTCGTTCAGGGGCGTGGAGGTGCCGTGGGCATTGATGTAGCCGACGTCTTCGGGGCCGATGCCGGCGCGCGCCATCGCCATCCGCATGGCACGCTGTGCCCCCTCGCCACGCTCGGCCGGCGCCGCCATGTCGAATGCGTCGGAAGTGGAGCCATAGCCGACAACCTCGGCGAGCGGGCGGGCGCCTCGCGCTCGTGCGTGCTCCAGCTCCTCGAGGACGAGTACCGCGGCTCCCTCCGACACCACGAAGCCGTCGCGGGTGACGTCGAACGGCCGGGAGGCCATGGTCGCGTCGTAGGCGCCGGTGTCGGGGTCCTTCGGGGTGCCGAGCGCCCGCATCTGGCCGAAGCCGGCGAAGGCCAGCGGCACGAGCGGCGCCTCGGTCCCGGCGCCGAGCATGATGTCGGCCTGGCCGCGGACGATGGCCTCCATGGCCTCGCCGATCGCGTGGCTGCCGGTGGCGCAGGCGCTGACAACGGCCATGTTCGGACCGCGGATGCCATACTCGATCGCGACCTGGCCCGACGCCGAGTCGGGGAGCATGTGCGGCAGCATGAACGGGCTGACACGCCGTGGGCCACGCTCGAGGAGAGTCTGGTGGCCGTCGAGGATCATGCCGATGCCGCCGATCGCGGTGCCGATGACCATCCCGAAGCGGTCGGCTTCGACATCGCCGTTCACGAGCCCGTTCTCGCCGAGCAGGCCCGCGTGGCGCAGCGCCTCCCCCGTTGCGGCCACGGCGAAGTGCGTGTTGCGGTCGTGCCGGCGCGCGTCCTTGGCTTCCATGAACTCGGTCGCGTCGAAGTTCTTCACCTCGCCGGCCACGTGCGGGTCGAAGGGCGTCGCGTCGAACAGCGTGATGTCGGCGATCCCCGAGCGTCCCGAGACGAGCGCGTCCCACGTCGCCTCGGAGCCGATTCCGACTGCCGAGACGATACCGAGCCCGGTGACGACCGCTCGACGCTGTGTCACGCCGGCATCGCGCGCAGGGTGGCCATGAAGGAGCCTCCACCGGAGCCGTCGAGCGTGTGCGTCTCGGCGTCCGGGCTGATGCGCCGGATGAGGCCGGACAGGACGCGCCCGGGCCCGACCTCCACGAAGTCGGTCACGCCCCCGGACACCATGCGCCGCACCGTCGCCGTCCACTGCACGCCGTGCACGAGGTGCTCGGTCAGCTCGTTGCGGAGGCCGTCAGCCGTGTTGATCACGCTGGCGTGGACGTTGCCCAGCATCGGGACCTGCGGATCGCGGAATGGGACCCTGGCCAGGATGCGCCCGAACTCGTCGCGGGCACGTCGCATGAGCGGCGAGTGGCTCGCAACGCTCACCGTCAGCCGCGCCGCCTTGCGGGCTCCGACCGTCTTGCTCATCTCGAGGGCGAAGACGAGTGCGGGGATGACGCCCGACAGGACGATCTGCCCGGGCGCGTTGGCGTTCGCCACGCTGATCTCGCCGTGCTGGCGGGCTTCGGCCACGATGTCGTGCACCTGCTCGTCGGACAGGCCGATGACCGCTCCCATGCCACCGGCGATCCCGCGCTCCTGCATGATCCGCCCCCGCTCGCGGACCAGGCGCATGGCATCCGCGTAGTCGATGGCATCGGCCGCAACCGCGGCAGCGTACTGTCCGGCGGAGTGGCCGGCCATGGCGGCAGGGCTGATGGTGATGCCCGCGTCGAGCGCCTCTTCACGGATGGCCTCGAGGAAGGCGACGCTGGTCGCCAGGATGGCCGGCTGCGCGTTGACGGTGCGGTCCAGCTCCTCGGCGGGTCCCTCCAGGATCATGCGCGACAGCGGCATGCCGAGCGCGGCATCGGCCCGCTCGAAGGCGGTGGCGGCGGCCGGTGAACGCTTGATCAGCTCGGCGCCCATGCCGACGTATTGGGAGCCCTGGCCGGGGAAGACGAAGGCGATCGACCGTGAGCGCTCCGCGCTCGGATCGGGGGAGTCTGTCATAGGTACAACGTGCACGAAAGTGGTCGGCCGGAGTATAGACCGCGCACGCGTGGTCGGCCGAATCGGAAAGGGCTCTCAGGGCCTGGTGACGTAGCGGGAAATCACCTCCGCAAGCACGGGCAGCCCGAAGGCCAGGGCGCTCACGGGCACGCGCTCGTCGTGGCCGTGGAAGAGCGACAGGAACGGCACGTCGGGCTCGAGGCGCAACGGCGCGAAGCCATAGCAGGGGATGCCCAGCTGGGCCAGGGCCTTTGCATCGGTCCCGGGGGTGATCATCATCGGTACTGCGGTCGCGTCGGGGTCGGCCCGTGCCAGCGCGTCGTGCATGAAGCCGACGATCTCGGCATCCGCCGGCCACTCGATGGAGGGAAGGCTCACGACCGACTCGACCGTTGCGTCGTCGCCCACAATTGACTGGAGGCCCTGGAGGAAGGCCGCCTGGTCGGTGCCGGGAAGCGTCCGGACGTCGATCTCAGCCTCGCCCGCGCCGGGCATGACGTTGACCTTCTTTCCCGACCGGAGGACGGTCGGCGTCGCGGTATCGCGCAGCATCGCGTCGATCGAGCTTCGCATGACCGGATCCTCGACCGATGCGTGCAGCAGGCGGGCTGCGCCAGACGGGTCACTCTCCGCCAGCCGAGCAA
>CAYYDA010000036.1:0-12108 GCA_964470495.1 uncultured Steroidobacteraceae bacterium
GGCCTTGCCCTCACGATCGGTGGCCTCGCCGATCGCCTCAGCCGGAAGTCGCCGGCCGCCTAACCGGGCCGACGCAGATACCGGTCGAACCAGGCCAGGATCCGCTCCATGCGGTCGATGCGCCGATCCGGCCGCCCGGAGCTCTTCATCTCGTGGTGCTCGTCGGGGTACAGGATGAACTCCACCTCGCGACCGAGGACCTTGAGCGCGGTGAAGAGCTGCTCGTTGTCGGACGCCGGGCAGATGCGATCCTCCTCCGCCTGGAGTATGAGCAGCGGCGTGTGGACCTGACGCGCATTGCGCAGCGGCGACGAGCGCCAGAGTGCCTGCATGCCCTCGTCGGAGAGCGGATCGCCGAGACCGGCCCGACGGTTGTAATGGACGCCGAAGTACGAGTTGGCCCATGCGCTGGTCTGGTTGGCGACGCCGTTCTCGGACGCCGCGGCCGCGAACCGGTCCGTGACGCCGATCAGCCACTGCGTCAGGAAGCCGCCGTACGAGAGCCCCATCACGCCGAGCCGCTTCGGATCCCCCAGGCCGCGCGCCACGAGCGCGTCCACCGTGGCCAGGGCATCCTCCGCATCGGCCTTGCCCCAGGACGCCGATAGCCCGCGCACCCATGGCCCGCCGAAGGTGGCCGACCCCCGGATGTTCGGCATGACGACGCGGTAGCCCGCGGCGCACAGCGCCATGGCGTCGAGCGTGCCGCCCGGGCCCCACGCGCCGGTCGGCCCGCCATGGACGTGGAGGATCGTTGGCAGACGTCGTCGTCCGGCGCCTTCGGGTGACGCCAGCCAGGCATGAATCGGTCCGGCCGGTCCGTCGAGCTCGAGCTCGTCCAGCTGGACGCTTGGGAACCGCCGCTGCCAGGCCGATCCGTCGCGGGTGATCCGGCGCTGCCCGCCATCCTCGACGGCCCACACGTCCGCGGACTGGCCGTCCACCGCGGCGCTGATCGCGATCCGCCCAGCGGCGACGTCGATGCCGGCGCTCGCGATCCTCAGCTCGGGTTCGATGAGGGGAGACGCCGCGCCGTCGAGGTCGACGTGGTACGGAAGGTTGCGCCCGCGGTCGCCGACGATCACCGCCAGCGACGCGTCGTCGAGCCAGGCCGGACCCGGAGCGTCCTCGGCCATGACCAGATCGCACCAGGCCCAGTCGCCGATCGGGCGGTCGAGGGTCGCCGTCAGGCAGCGCGGCGTGCCGGACGGGAGGTCCATGACCCACAGCGCCGGCGGCACCTCGTCAGGTGGATCCTCCACGTCGGTGCCGACGAAGGCCAGGCGGCGGCCATCGGGCGAGAATGAGGGCCGGTCCGCATCGCCAGCCAGCGTGACGAGCTCGCGAACCCGTGGCCGGGTGGCCTCGGTCCCGACCGACCAGATCTGGAGCCGTGGGTTGATGGTGGCGTCGGTGCCGCGATCGGCCGCGAACGCGATCCGGGAGCCGTCGGGCGACCAGGCAGGATTGAGGACGTCGAAATCGCCGCTCGTCAGCTGGCGCGGCTTGGCGCCGGCGCGCGGAGGTATGACCCATAGGTGCGCGCGACGCACCACATGTCCGGACTCGTCGTCGCGGAAGTCGAGGCGGGTGATGCGCCGTGCGACGGGCGTGCGGCCCTTTCGTTCCTCCCCGATCACGAACCGGTGGTCGCCTGCCTGCGCGACGAGCGCCAGCCGCCGGCCGTCGCGACTCCAGTGCACGCTCGCGACCCCGTGCTTGAGCGTCGTCAGCTGCCACGGCTCGCCACCGTCGAGCGGCAGGATCCAGGCCTGGGCGAGCGCGTCGTCGTGACCCACGGCCGACCGCACAAATGCGATCCGGCGACCGTCGCGCGAGATGGCGGGGGAGCCGTCTCGGACGCGGCCGCGGGTCAGCTGGCGGGCGCGCCCGCCGCGATACGGCCGCGTCCACAGGTGCGACTCGTACTCGTCGCGCACCACGCGGCGAAGCGCGTAGACGATCGACGCGCCGTCGGCGCTGAGGCGGAACGATTCGAGCGAAACCTGGGCGCGGATCAGGGCTCGTGCCGTGGCGTGCGTCATATCGGCGGAGTATGCCGCAGCGCGAGCACGTGGTGCCCGTGTCATGCGGATTCCGCGTCGTGGCGCGAAACGTTGACCGGAATCCGTGGCGTGTGCGATCCTCAGCCGGTCGATGCGGCCGTCCCGCCCCGGGCACCCAACGCGCCGCCGACGACGTGGAGGTACTGGGACGGTGCGAACGCTTCGCTCATCTGTTGCCACGTTCGCGAGCGTCGGGCTGCTCCTGGCGGCCTGCACCGGCGTTCAGCAGGAGCCCACCACCGGCGGGAACGCGAGCCCGGGAGCGCCGGCGAGCGCGTGTGAGCCGGTGGCGAGCGAGACTGGCGAAGCCGGGACCGGCGGAACCATCCGGATCGGCATCGGGGGCTCGACCGACAGTCTCAACCCCGGCCTCGCGCTGCTCAGCGAGGCGTTCGAGCTCTTCGAGCTGGTGTACGACACGCCGATCGCGATCACCGCCGATGGTGACTATGTGCCCGAGCTGGCAACGGACTGGTCGGTCGCGGACGATGGCGTCACCTGGACGGTCACGCTGCGGGACGATGCCACGTTCCACGATGGCGAGCCGGTCACGGCCGATGACGTCAAGTTCACGCTCGAGCTGTACCGCGACAACGCGGACTTCCCGTACCAGTCGTCGTATCCCGACGTCTTCGAGACGATCACCGCCGACGACGATACGACGCTCACGATCGTGACGAGCGAGCCGGTCGGCAACTTCGAGTACCGCATGCTGTTCATGTACGTGCTGCCGCAGCACGTGTGGGAGGCGGAGGATCCGCTCACCTTCGACAACGCCGAGATGATCGGGTCCGGGCCCTTCCGGCTGACCGACTACGCCCAGAACGAGTCCGTCCAGCTCGCTGCGTTCGACGAGTACTACGGCGGTCGCCCGATCGTTGATGAGCTGATCTTCCAGACGATCGAGAATGCGGATGCCCGGGTCACCGCGCTCACCAACGGCGAGATCGACCTGCTCGCCGAGTTCCAGGTCACCGCCATCCCAGAGCTGCGCGGCCAGGAGAACGTCCAGGTCTGCGTCACCGACGTCGCCGCCGGCGGCAGCCTGACCGACATCATCTTCAACGTGGTGAGCGACGAGGACTGCCCGGCGGACGACCCCGAGACGGACGAGGACGACACCGGCGTCTGCTCGGGCCACCCTGCACTGAAGGAGCTCGAGGTGCGCCAGGCGTTGGCCATGGCGACCGACAAGCAGGAGCTCATCGCGGTGGCCGAGGGCGGCCTTGCGACGCCGGGGCTGGGCCTCGTGCCGGTCGGGCTCGGCGATTTCTACGCTTCGGACCTGACCGACTACGCCTTCGATCCCGACGCCGCGGCGCAGATGCTGGAGGAGGCCGGCTACGTCGACGAGGACGGCGACGGCGTTCGCGAGTGCAAGCCCGACCAGGACTGCGAGAACCTCACGTTCCGCTTCAACTTCCCGACCGATAGCGACAGTGCGCCTCGCGAGGCGGAGATCCTGGCCTCGCAGTGGGGGACCATCGGCGTCGGCATCGAGATCCAGGGCCTGGATGCAGACACGCTGACGAGCGTCTGCTGCCCGGCGTTCGACTACGACGTGATCATGTGGGGCTGGGGCTCGGATCCGGATCCGCAGTTCCTGCTGGGGGTGCTGCTGTGCAGCGAGATCTCGACCGGGTTCAGCGAGTCGGGCTACTGCAATCCCGACTACGACGAACTCTACGACCAGCAAGCGGTCGAGACCGATCCCGACGCTCGGCTCGAGGTCATCCACGAGATGCAGCGCATCGCGCTCGAGGACGTCCCGTACATCATCCCGTACTACTCGGCCAGCTACGTCGCGTGGAGAACCGATACGTTCACCGGGTGGTCGTTCGACGATCCGAGCCTCGGCCAGTCGGACCCCAACGTACTCCGCGTGGTCGCCCCACTCGCCGCGGGCCAATAGGCGCCGTGCGCCCGCGCGACGTCCGATCGGTCGGGGCATGCCGCCTCACCCGCGCCTGACCGGGTAGCCCGGCGTGTCCGGCCGCGGAGGCTACCTTCTCTCCAAGGTGGCGTGGGCCATCGTCACCGTCTTCGTGGTCATCACCTTCAACTTCTTCCTGTTCCGGGTGCTGCCCGGCGACCCCGCCAAGGCTGGAACCAAGGATCCACGCCTGAATCCGGCGTCGATCGCCGCGCTCGAGGAGCGCTTCGGCCTCGACAAGGAGGTCTTCCTCGACCTCGACGGCGGGAACCCGCTCGACACGCAGTACTTCGCCTACCTCGGCGCCCTGTCCCGCGGCGACTTCGGCGTCTCGTACGCGTTCCGCGACCGGCAGGTGATCGACCTGTTGGGCGGGGCATTGGTCAACACGCTGTGGCTGATCCTGCCGTCGCAGGTTCTCTCGATCGGCTTGGGAGCGGTCCTCGGCTTGATCGCGGCATGGAGACGGCGTACGGCGATCGACGTCGGAGCCCTCTCGTTCAGCCTCTTCATGTGGTCGCTGCCGACCTTCTTCCTCGGGATCATCCTGCTCTTTCTGGGCGCCAACTGGTTCGGCCTGCCGACCTCGGGTCGGGTCACGGTCGGTGCCGATTACGCCTCCTTCTGGGAGGCGGCAGGCGACATCGTGCGCCACCTGTTCTTGCCGACGCTGACGCTCACGCTGGTCTTCCTCGGCGAGTACATGCTGATCATGCGCAGCTCGGTGCTCGAGGTCTTCAGCGAGGACTACATCCTCACCGCCAAGGCGAAGGGGCTCTCGACGTTCCGCATCATTCGCGACCACGCACTGCGCAACGCCATGCTGCCGTTGGTGACCCTGATCGCGATCAACCTGGGCTTCACGGTGTCCGGGGCCATCCAGGTCGAGTCGGTGTTCAGCTGGCCGGGGCTCGGCAGCCTCACCGTCCAGGCCGTCGACCAGCGCGACTATCCGGTCCTCCAGGGCGCCTTCCTGCTGATTGCCATCGCCGTCGTGATCGCCAACCTCGTCGCCGAGATGGTGTATAGCGTGCTCGACCCGCGGGTGGTCGAAGCATGACTGCCACGACCCAGATCCTTCCCACGGCGCCGGCCGAGCTGCCGCGGCCACGCCGCTTCAGCTCGTTCCTGCGCAACCGCGTCGGGCTCGTCGGCCTTGCCATGATCGGCGTCGCGATCTTCGTCGCCGTCTTCGCGCCGCTGCTGGCTCCCTCCGACCCGTACGCCCGCACCTCGGTCACCATCCTGGACATCTTTCAGCCGCCGTCCGCCGAGCATCCACTCGGCACCGATGACGGCGGAGGCGACGTCCTCTCCAAGCTCCTGTACGGCGCTCGCGTGTCGCTGATCGTCGGGTTCGCGGCGGCCTTCATCTCCCTGCTCATCGGCGGCGCCATCGGCCTGATCGCCGGCTACTTCGGTGGTCGGCTCGGTTCAGTCCTGATGCGGTTCACCGACTTCTTCCTCGTCATCCCGGACCTGGCGCTCCTCATCGTGATCGTGGCCGTGCTGCGCGACCGGAGCCTGGTCAACCTCATCATCGTCATCGGCGCATTGGGCTGGACGACCACCACGCGGCTGGTGCGCTCCCAGGTGCTGAGCCTGCGCGAGCGCAAGTTCGTGACGCGCGCCAGGGCGGTGGGAGGCGGGGACTGGTACATCATCCGGCGCCACATCCTGCCGTTGGCGCTGCCTCTGATGCTGGCCAACACGGTCCTCGTGATCAGCCTGGCGATCTTGTCCGAGTCGACGCTCTCGTTCATCGGCCTCGGCGATCCGACGGTCATCAGCTGGGGCCAGATGCTGAACTTTGCGTTCGAGCGCGGAGCGGTCTCCGCCAGCGCGTGGTGGGCCCTCATCCCGCCCGGGCTTGCGATCGTGTGGATCGTCCTCGGCACCACGCTGCTGGGCACCGCCATGGAGGAGGCCTTCAACCCGAAGCTGCGCCGCCACTACCTCGAGGCCGATGAGCAGGCGGTCGTGGCCGACCTCGAGCCGATCGGCGTGACGCCGGCGCCGATCGTCGGACCAGGCGCGCCGATCCTGTCGGTCCGCGACCTGACGATCGAGTTTGACTCCCCGAGCGGGCCGCTGCGGGCGGTCGACGGCGTCAGCTTCGACCTGCGGCGCGGGGAGACGCTGGGCCTGGTGGGGGAGTCGGGGAGCGGCAAGACGACTGCCGTGATGGGCCTCCTGCGCCTGCTGCCGCCCGGCGGGCGCGTGGTGGGCGGATCTGTCCTGTTCGATGGGGAGGACCTGCTGACGCTCGGCCCTGATCGGCTGCGCGCGCTGCGCTGGTCCAAGCTGTCGATCGTGTTCCAGGGCGCCATGAACGCCCTCAACCCGGTGCGCACGGTCGGGGACCAGATCGCCGAGGCGCTGCGCACGCACGAGCCCGCGCTCAGCAGGCGCGAGGTGCAGGCGCGCACCGGAGAGCTCCTGCGGCGCGTCGGCATCGGTCCGCGTCGCGGATCGGAGTATCCGCACACCTTCTCCGGTGGCATGCGACAGCGGGCCATGATCGCCCTGGCTCTCGCCTGCCGGCCCGAAGTAATCATCGCCGATGAGCCGACCACCGCCCTCGATGTGATGATTCAGGCCCAGATCCTGGAGCTGCTCGTGGGTCTCGCCAGCGAGTTCGGGATGGGGACGATCATCGTCACCCACGACCTGGGCGTCGTGGCGCAGGTCTGCGACCGGGTCGTCGTCATGTACGGGGGCAAGGTTGCGGAGGACGCGGACGTGAACACCATCTATGCCGCGCCGCGCCATCCATACACCCAGCTGCTGCTGAAAGCGTTCCCGAACGTCGAGGACGTCGACCGCACCCTGCGTTCCATCCCCGGGACCCCGCCGCGCCTCGACGCCCTGCCGGCCGGCTGCCGGTTCGCGCCGCGCTGCCCGTTTGCGTTCGACCGCTGCGCAACCGAGGTGCCGCCGCTCTACGTGCAGGACGGCGCCGGACATCGGGCCGCGTGCTTCCTGGTGGAAACCGATGGCTGAGCCCGCTCTCGTCGTCGAGGCACTGCACAAGACCTTCGCCGGCCGACGCTCGCTGGTGGATCTGCTGGCGCGGCGCCCGGCGCGTCCGGTTCGAGCCGTCGACGGCATCAGCTTCAGCGTGGCGCCCGGCGAGGTGCTGGCCCTCGTCGGTGAGTCGGGCTGTGGCAAGACGACGACCGGCAACCTGCTGCTGGGATTGCTGCAGCCCGATGCGGGCCGGGTGGCCGTCCAGGGTCGCGACCTCGAGGGCATGCGCGGGCGAGAGCTGCGGCGCATGCGGCGCGGAATCCAGATGATCTTCCAGGACCCCTACGAGTCGCTCAACCCGCGCATGACAATCGCGGAGATCGTGGCGGAGCCCCTCCAGGTGCACGGTGTCGCGCGCGGGCGTGCCGACCTTCGGCAGCGGGCCACGGAGGCGCTCACGGAGGCGGGCCTCACGCCCGCGGAGGCGTACCTCCATCGGCTGCCGTTCGAGCTCTCGGGCGGCCAGCGCCAGCGGGTGGTGATCGCCGCGGCGCTCGCACTGCGGCCGGGCGTGCTCGTGGCCGACGAGCCGGTCAGCATGCTCGACGTCTCCATCAGGGCCGAGATCCTGAATCTGCTCGGCCGGCTGGCGACCGAGCAGGGCATCGCCGTCGTGATGATCACCCACGACCTGTCGACGGTCGCCGCCTACGCCGACCGGATCGCCGTCATGTACCTGGGCCGGATCGTGGAGATCGGGCCGACGGGCGACGTCCTCGGCAACCCGCAGCACCCGTACACCCAGGCACTCCTGTCGGTCGTTCCGGTACCCGATCCGACGGCGCGTCGGCGCCCGGTGATCCTGTCCGGCGAGACGCCCGACCCGTCGAACATCCCACCCGGCTGCCGTTTCCATCCGCGCTGCCCGCTGGCATTCGACCGCTGTCCGACCGTGGATCCACCGCTGTTCGACGTGGGTTCAAGTCACCAGGCCGCATGCCTGCTGGTCGAGGGGGAGCGGGCACCTACATGAGCATGGCCACGATGACGACCGCCATGACGATCGCCGAGAGGATGGCCGGCACCACCCGCACCAGACGCGAGCGCAGCCGCGCGACGGCCGCGGCGACGATCGCGGCGTCTGCTGCTCCGGCGATGCCGGCTACCGCGGCACCGACCGCGTGCGCCAGGGTCGGCGAGGCAGACCCGATCTGCCGTTCGCCCGCCATCACGACTCCGAGGATGACGACGACCAGCGCGCCGAAGAGGCCCGCGCCGAGCGTGGCCGCGAAGGCACGGGCCGCTCCGACCTGGGTCGCTCCGGTCGCGGCCGCGCCGGCAGCAAGCGACCCCGCCACCAGGTAGGTTGCCGGGAGCGCAGCCGCGGCATCGTCGGGAGGAGCGACGAGGAACCAGGCGAGCGCCGCGATCGGTCCGGCGAGCATGCCAAAGGCCGCGACCCAGGTCAGCGGCCGGGTCCAGTCCTCCGGGTCCTCGGGTGGTACGACCTCGCCGAGGCGGACGCTGACCGGAACGAGCTCATCGTGGGGATCGTCCGACGCATCCGTCATGCGACCGCGGTGGCGCGCAGCGCCGGAACCGTCGCAAGGCGGAGGCCGAGGATGCGCGCGCCGAGCTCGCGGACCATCCAGCCGGCCTGTGCCGCCAGCGGCAAGTCCTGCGACTCCAGCGCCAGTGCCGCCAGCGCGTCGAGCTCGGGCATGGCGCGCGGCGTGTCGAGGTCGTCGTCCATGGCGGCGAGGAAACGCCGGCGGTGCTCCGACACGACGGGATGCAGCTCGGCGGCGTCGGCGAGGGCCGGATCGGCCGGGGCGAGCTCCTCGGCGCGCAGACAGGCCCGGCGCAGGAGCGCCGCCGCATCGGCCGCGCGCGCCAGGCCGGCTTCGGTGAAGTCGACCTCGGATCGATAGTGCCGCGAGACGAGGTAGTGGCGAATGGCGTCGCCCGGATAGGTTCGCAGCAGGTCGCGAACGAGCACGAGGTTGCCGAGCGACTTGCTCATCTTGGCGCCCTCGTAGCTCAGCATCCCGGCATGCGTCCAGTGAGCGACCCAGGGACGCTCGCCCGTCGCTCCCTCCGACTGCGCCAGTTCCGATTCGTGGTGGGGGAAGAGCAGGTCGCCGCCGCCGCCGTGGATTTCGAACCGGCTGCCGAGGTAGGCCATCGCCATGGCCGAGCACTCGATGTGCCACCCCGGCCGGCCGGGACCCCACGGCGACGGCCAGGCCGGCTCGTCGGGCAGCGAGCGCTGCCAGAGCACGAAGTCGAGCGGATCGCGCTTGCCGGGCATGTCCGGCACGTTACCGCGCTCGTTGGCGAGGGGCAGCATCTCCGACCGCGAGAGCTTCGACAGCTGGCCGTAGTTCGGATCGGCCTTGACCCGGAAATAGACGTTGCCCCCTTCGACGTCTGCCGCGGCGTAGGCGAGGTCCTTGACGATCAGCTTCTCGATGAGCGCCACCATGTGCGGGATGTGCTGGGTGGCGCGTGGGTAGTGGTCCGGCGGCAGCCAGTTGAGGGCGGCCATTTCGGTCAGGAAGGTGGTCACCCAACGGTTCCCGAGAGCCAGGTAGTCCTCGCCGGTCTCGCGGGCCTTGCGCAGCATGTCGTCGTCGACATCGGTCAGGTTCTGCACGTAGACGACGTCATGGCCGAGGTACTCGAGGTACCGATGCAGGACGTCGAAGCTCACGTACGTGAACGCGTGGCCCACATGGCCGGTGTCGTACGGCGTCACGCCGCAGACGTAGAGGCCGATGGGTCCGTCGCCGATGGGCACGAACGGGTGGAGCCCGCCGCGGCGGGCATCCTGAAGGCGGAGGGTCACGCTGCGGATTCTAAAGCGGTCCTGGGATATGCGCGGAGCGGTGGACCGGGCGGCTAGAATCGGCGCACGTCGTCGTGGGGGACAGCTGCCTATCGTCCACGTATCGGAGGCGAGGATGGAAGTCCTGCGCTGGTTGCTCTTTTTCGCGATCGCCATGTTCCTGATCGTGGCGGGCATCTTTTTCGTCATGGGTCGCCCGATCCCATTGCCGAGGTTCTAGGAGCTCACCACAGGTTCGGCTTCGTGCTCATCAGGAACCCGATGAGACCGATCGCCGCGGCCATTCCGTAGGCCACGTAGCGCTGCTGACGCGCGCGACGGCGCCAGGCGTCGTCGCCCGTGCCGAGCCCGACCATCCGCCGCAGGTTCGGACGGCTGATGAAGGCCGCCACGACCAGGTTGATGGCGTAGATGGCCAGGGCGACCAGCAGCCACGGCTGCGTCAGAAGCTGCGGGCCAAGGATCCAGAGCATGGCGGCCCCGGTGAGCGCCAGCCCGCCGGCGATGATCATCGTGCCCGTGCCCTGCATCGCCATCAGTGCGCGGGTGACCGGACCAGGCGTTCCACCCGATCGACGCAGCACGAAGGGAAGCACGACGCTCGGCAGGAGCAGCGCCACGGCCAGCACGATGTGGACGGCAAGCAGGATCGGGAACCAGTTCATCGGCTCCCGATGCTACCGCAGAGTCGGCTCAGCGTCCCTTCGTGATGCTCGAGCGGACGCCGAGGCGGCGCAGCGCCGTCGGGATGTTGATAGCCCAGCCCACGCCGAGAGGCCGATCCGTGAACACCTTCGGCGAATGCGGGTTCCAGTACGCCTTCTGCACCTGCTCGAACGACGGCATCCGGAAGTCGTACGGCACAACCCCGAGGAGCTTGCCGTGCCACGTCCGTTGCTCGGGTGGCTTGCGCAGCTCGGTGTAGATGGCGCCGACGAATGCGCCGACGACGGCCATCTTCATCAGCCAGATCAGGTCTTCCACCTCGCTGCGCGCGGTATCGGCGCGGCGCGTCAGGTCGGTGCGAACGTTGTCGATCATGGGACCTCCTCGGCCGATGCTTCACGCAAGCCGTGTGCCGTGCGGCCGCTCGCCTAGACTCTAGCGCCAGGACCGATGACGACCAACGCCCTCCCCTTCCTCGACCGCGACACGATCCAGCGGAGCGTGGCGATCGCCGATCTGCTCGATGCGGTCGAGGCCGCCTACCGTGACGTGTCGGCCGGCCGCGACCGCTCGCCGATTCGATCGCACGTGGAGCTGGCGGATGGCTCGTTGCTGCTCATGCCGGGCGTCCGCGAGGGCGGCGCCGGCGCCAGCGTCAAACTGGTCACGGTGATGCCGCGCAACGCGGCGCGCGGCCTGCCAACCATCCACGCCCTGGTGATCTGGCTCGACGCCGATACGGGCCGGCCGGTCGCCCTCATGGACGGTGCGACCATCACTGCCATGCGCACCGGCGCGGCTTCCGGGGTCGGCACGCGCCTGCTGGCACGAGCCGATGCCGAGACGCTGGCCGTCATCGGCGCCGGGGGACAGGCCGAGTGGCAGATTCGCGCCGTGCTCGCCGCGCGGCCGATCCGTCGTGTGGCCGTCTACGCACGCGATTCGGAGCGCACAGAAGCGTTCTCCCGCCGCATGGCAGATGAGACCGGGGTCGCCGTCGAGGCCGCGCCGGACGCGGAGGCAGCCGTGCGGGATGCTGACGTCGTCTGCTGCGCAACGACATCGACGGAGCCGGTGTTCGATGCCACGTGGGTCCGGCCGGGGACGCACGTCAACGGGATCGGAGCGTTCCACCTCGGCATGGTCGAGCTGCCGCCGGAGCTCTTTGCGCGGGCTGGCCTGGTGGCGATCGATTCGCATGCAGCGTCGATGGCGGAAGCCGGCGATGTGGTCGCCGCGATCGAGCGCGGATTCGTGGCGGAGGCGAGCCTGGTCGAGATCGGGACGGTCGCGCGCGGCTGGGCCGCGACCCGGGATCCGGACGCGATCACCATCTTCAAGTCCGTCGGCCTGGCCATCCAGGACGTGGCAGCGGCGGAGCTCGTCGCCGAGCGGTTGCTCGGCGAGAGCTAGCCACCCAGTCGCAGCGGGCCGGGCAGGTTCTCGCCGGCGCGGTCTACCACCAGGCGCACGATCAGCAGGCGGGTCGCGAGGGGCATGGTCTTGTGCGGCGTGGCGCCTGCTCGCCGCGCGGCCGCATCGACGGCCTGCTCGAACCGGGCGACCGCGTGGTCGCGCATCGATGACGGGTCGACGATTGCCGAGGTAGGCGGTGGCTCGGTGGC